>DRQL01000199.1 GCA_011371465.1 Gammaproteobacteria bacterium
GACAGTGGTTACGAGGGTGGTGAAGAAGACAACATTACCCTGGGCCTGAACTGGTATGCCACACCGAATGTCCGTTTCATGGTGAACTACGTGCGCGCCAGTACAGATCCCACATCGCCGGAAAAATTCGCCGCTACGGGTAATGAAGACGTCAACCTCTTCCAGCTGCGAAGCCAGATCGACTTCTAGGGAATCCCGGACCCGTCCCTTATACTGTTATCCCGGCGAAAGCCGGGGTCCAGTTGCTTTCAACAAAATGGATGACTCGCGTTGCGATCGCGCGCGAAGCGCAGGGAGTGCTTGTGAAGCGCCGCAGGCGGTGGTGGAGTGCTCGCCCTTCGGGCCGACTGCGGAGTTCAGCGTGCAAGCGCTTTTCACCGGTCTTCCCCGGAATGATGAATGGATCAGGGGTTCCCTGTCGCCTGCCGGTTTGGCGTCATTGATTAATCTCCACCAGGGGCTATAATTGGGAATATGGTCCCAATATACAAGAATCCTAAATGACTGACCTGATGGTGGATTTAGCATGGAGATGGAATTCATACGGCTCCTGTACGCACTGAACTGTGTCCCATACGGAAGAAATACAGACATTCGTCTACTGATTTGCGGCCAACCTTTGAGTGAAATCAGGGTTCATTGTGTCCGGTGAGCCTAAAATAGGACACGGGTTCAAGCGTGGAGGCGCCATGTCTGCCGAGTTACTGGAAACCGGCCCCAACATCAGCCTTCAGACGCTGATTGATACACACGAACGACCGTTCGTGGTCATCAATCGCCACCTCAGGGTGGTGGCCGTCAACAAAGCCTATGAACAGGCCTATCGTATGGATGCCGCGCAGGTTGAGGGAAGGCCCTGTTACCAGGTGAGTCACCACAGCGAGTTACCCTGTTTCGACTCCGGCGGAGACTGTCCGCATGGACGTATCTACGCCGGTGCCGATGGCTGTTCCTGCCTGCACGTGCACTACGATGATATGGGCGGTATTCACCGCGTGCGCTTCAGGGCCTACCCGTTGCAGGACGCCAGTGGAGAAATGTTCCTGGGCGAGGTGATTGAAGAACTTTCCGATACCGGGATGGAACGTTCCGGGCGATTGCACATGGTCGGCAGGTCACCCGCGTTCCTGAAAGTGCTCGAACAGCTCGACCTGGCGGCGACGTCGGATGCCCCGGTGCTGCTGGAGGGCAGCACCGGCACGGGCAAGGACCTGGCGGCAAACTATATCCACCTGCAGTCCCGTCGCCACGACCACCCGTTCCTGACCCTGGATTGCACGGTGCTGACTGAACCGCTGTTCGAATCCGAAGTGTTCGGTCACGAACAGGGCGCGTTCACCGGCAGCGTGGGCGAGAAGGAAGGCCTGTTTGAACTGGTGGATGGCGGCACCCTGTTTCTCGACGAAATCGGCGAGCTGCCCGCCGCCCTGCAGGCCAAGCTGTTACGCGTGCTGGAATCGGGAGAGTACCGGCGCGTTGGCGGCCGCAAGACCCTGCATACCAATGCGCGTATTATTTGCGCAACCAACCGCGACCTGGGCGCAGATGTCGAAGCCGGCCGGTTCCGAGAGGATCTGTACTACCGCATCGCCTGTCTGCATATCCCGGTCCCCGACCTGCGTGCCCGGGTGGAGGATATTGCGCTGCTGGCGGAAGCGCTGCTGGACCGGATCAGCAGTTCGATCGGCAAGGTGTATGAGCTTACGCCGGATGCGGTGAGTGAGCTGGAGGGTTACGACTACCCGGGCAATGTGCGCGAATTGCGCAATATTCTCAGTGCGGCTGCCGCTCGCAGCCACACCGGCACCATTGGTGCGCCGGTTGTCGAGGCAGTGATCGCGTCCATGAAGGCCCGGCGAGCACCCGCAACGCCCGTTCACGCCGGTACCAGGAAGTCGGCAGCAGGAAATCGAACCAGCGCCGGAGAAGCTACCCTGGAAGGTGTCGAGGCTGCACATATTCGCCGTTTGCTGAAACAGTATGAAGGTAACCGGCGCAAGGTGGCTGCTGCGCTGGATGTCAGTGAGCGCACCCTGTATCGCAAGCTGAAACGCTATCACCTGGGCTGATTCCGGCCACCCCCGTTTCCCCCTTTACGGCTGTCTCCAGATGGCTACAGTGCGGTTGTATTGAAAATTAAAAAGTCTGCCAGTGTCGTCACCTTATGACAGGTATGACAGTTGCGCGCAGGGTTATTGTCATAGACGTATGTCACGCCTGTCTGAAAAATATACTGTACAACAGTAACCTGCAGCAACCCTTATGGATTGGTCTGACTCTTGCTTTATTACTCAGCAATAAAACTGGAATCCATTCCGACTGTAATACCGGTAGCGCTAGTGGAGGAGAGAGTCATGCACCAGGCAGTAAGAAAAACAGTTCGCAATAACAGGGAATCCACCTGGAAAAACAGTCTTTTCCTGGTCATCGGCATGTTTCTGGTGTCGTTGTTCAGTCTGGCAGGCGCCAGCAACGTGCTGGCGGACGATGACTCCAAAGACGACCGGCTCAGGATTGAAGAGGCCAAGTACAAGGCGGAAAAGCATCGTATCAAGGTCAAGGGCAAGGCCAACAAATATGCTGCCGTGCAGTTGTTTGATGCAGAAAGTGGGGTGCAGTTTGCGACCGTCAGTGCCAACGATGATGGCAAGTGGGAATACAAAAAGAAAAAACCGGATGCCATACCGTGTCGCGTTCTCGCTGAATCCGATGGCAAAAGCGATGAGAAGAAGGTAGAACATGCGGACGATTTCCCCGGTGGTTGCGGTATCGGCGGGGGCGGCAATATGCCGCCAACGGCCAATGCCAACGGTCCTTACACGGGAACGACCGGGGTTACCGTAAACTTCAGCAGCGCAGGTTCCAGTGACCCGGACGGAAACATTGTTTCCTACGCCTGGGATTTCGGTGATTCCGCAACCAGCAGTTCGGCGAATCCCGCTCACATCTATGCTGCCGCAGGTACGTATACGGTCAGCCTGACGGTGACCGACAATGCGGGCGACACCGGCAGCGACACCACTACGGCGGTAATCAGTGATCCGGGACAACAGCCGCCGCCCGGCGACATATCGATCAATTCCACCAGCCAGAACGGGAAGCCCGGTATGGCGGTCAGTGAGCTGCCGTTCATCGGGCTGGCCGGCTACCAGGTGTTTGCCGCCAATGACCTCGGCATGCATTGCGGTGACTTCGACACCCGGATATCCAGTATCCTGCCGCCTTTCAACGTCATGCACACGCAGGTCATTCAGCGTGGCGGCGAACCCAAAATACTGGGACCCGGCGACGGTGTGGATGTGGTTTATTCGGCGGCATCCAACCCGGCCGACCCGATCCTTACCGGCATAAACTCCGCCGGGAACGGCCCGGTTCTGTCGAGTGTGGCCAAAGACGGTACCGTATTCAAAACCAACTTCTGGGATATTGCGCCCGGTGGCAGCGAACCGATCGCACTGGCCGCCTACCGCCCCTTCTACCCGCCCGGCATCCTGGATGCCTTCTACCCGAACGGTGGCCTGGATCCAGGAGGTAACGTCAGTATACGGGACCTGGGTCTGCCGATGCCGAACGTCGAGCGTCTCTACCTGGGCGATGGCATGCTGACTGCAGAGCAGCAGACCATGCCCGGCATTAACGGCCCCTACGTGGCCAACGACCCGACCGCGTTCAAGCTGTTTACCACGGATCAGCCTTTCTTTATCAACTTTCCGTTTGGCTATACCGCCAAAGGCGTGAGCTGGTTTGAAGCGGCCGGCGTTCCGTTAACCGCGTTTGATGACCTTGGCCAGGAGAATCCCTGGCAGCTGATGCGGGTACAGGCCCGCTCCGGCAACCAGGTGCTGGCCTCGCTGGATACCGTGCTGCCGATTTCCGGCGAAGCCAACTGCGGTTTCTGTCACAACGCACCGGTCGACGGTGGTAACGGTGCCGCTACCCAGGCACTCAGTGACGCCGGTGTGCCGGTGGCCACGGTACTCGATGATCCCGAGTATGACGTCAGCGTACCGCTGGAAGTCAGCAAGGAATACGCAGCGGACCTGAACCTGATCCGGTTGCATGACCTGAAACACAACACCAACCTGGAGAACAGTACCCCGGTCGTGTGCCAGTCCTGCCACTACACACCGGCGCTGGACCTGGCGCATGTCGGGCCCAAGGGGCCGGCTGATGCGGATGCCAATGGCCGTGAGCAGACCAATGTCCGCAGCATGTCCAACGTGATGCACAGCCACCATGCTACGGTGACCGACCTGAACGGCAAGCCGCTGTTCCCGGCCATGCCGCCCCCTGTGGACAGCAATGGCAATCTGCGCAACCCGGTCGAAGGCCGACAGGTGCTGGAGGAGACCTGTTACCAGTGTCACCCGGGCCGGCGTACCGACTGCCTGCGTGGCGCCATGGCTAACGGCGGCATGCTGTGCCAGGACTGCCACGGCGACATGGCGCAAATCGGCGATGATTTCTCCCGCAACGTAACGCCCTCCAATCCGGGAGCGTTTGAGCTTGCAGCGGATTTCTACACCAACCCGGCGACGCCACGTGTTCCCTGGGCCAACGAACCGGGCTGCGGCTCCTGCCACTCCGGTGATGCCATGGATAACCTGCACGGCACCCCGGGCACCATCGGCGACCCGCAGGACGGCATTCGCCTGATGCAGGCCTACAGGACCACGGACGGCAAGGCCACGCCGATCGTGCCGACCAACAAACGGTTTGCCGAGAACGTCGTCAAGACCGGGCCTGCGACAGGTAACCCGATGCTGTACCGGGTCAGCAAGGGACACGAGGGTGTCTTCTGCGAGGCCTGCCACGGCTCGACGCACGGCATCTGGCCCAACAAGAACCCGGCCGCGAATGACAACGTCACCGCGAAACAGCTGCAGGGGCATACCGGCGTCATCGCCGAATGCAGTACCTGCCACACGGGTGACCTGGGTGTGAACCTGGATGGTCCGCACGGTATGCATCCGATTGGTACCGCAGGCAAGAAGTTTGCCGAGGGTGACCACGAAGACCTCGCCAAGAAAAACCCCGATGCGTGCCGGGCCTGCCACGGTCCCAACGGTGAAGGCACCGTTCTGTCCGCCATGGCCCAGGACCGGGTGCTCAAGTGCGATAAAAAGACGGCCTTCTGTCCGGACGGAAACAGCGTGCTGTTCCCCAACGATCACCAGGTCGGTTGTACTGAGTGTCACAGTAACAAGTTATAGC
>DRQL01000200.1 GCA_011371465.1 Gammaproteobacteria bacterium
AACTTCCCGGCCGGAGAGGTGCGCGGCCAGGTCATCGAAACGCCGGATGCAAAGGAAGACTGATACGGTCCAGGCCGTTATCGAAAGGCAGGCCGGGCCCGCATGGTTCCGGTCTGCCTTACTGTTCAGCTTTCGGGGTCGACAGCAAGCACCATTTTCACCAGGTCAGGCAGGGTGTCGGCTTCCATTTTATGCATGACCCGGGTGCGGTGTATCTCCACGGTCTTGGTGCTGATGTCGTGTTTTTCGCCGATGCTCCGGTTGGTATGCCCGGCGACGATATCCTTCATGACCTGGTACTCACGCGGCGTCAGGGTTTCAATGCGATTCATGATCTGTTTTTTGTGCAGGCGGGATGCAAAGCGGTTACTGGAGAGTTCCAAGGCTTCCTGGACACAGTCCAGGATCTCCTGGTCGCGGAACGGTTTTTCCAGGAAGTGCAGGGCGCCGGCCTGCAGCGCGCGTACCGCCATGGGAACGTCCCCGTGACCGGTGATAATGATGATGGGCAGGTCGACGCCTTCTTCCCGGAGCTTGCCCTGCAGCTGCAGGCCGCTCATGCCGGGCAGGCGGACATCCAGCACCAGGCAGCCCGGCTGCTTGCGGGTATGGCTGTCGAGGAAGTCCTGTGCCGATTCGAATACTTCGACCGGGTGCTGCAGGCTTTCGATCAGCCAGCGCAGGGAGTCACGAACAGCGGGGTCGTCATCGACGATGAATACGGTGGCCGCTTCAGTCATTTTCACTATCTCCGTTCTCCGCGGGCAAGGTGAAACTAAAACAGCTGCCGCCATTTGACAAGCTGCTGTACCACAGCGTGCCGCCGTGCTCCTCGATAATGGAGCGGCTGATGGCCAGTCCCAGCCCCAGTCCGTCCTTGCGGCCCGTGACAAAGGGCTCGAACAGCTGGTCGGCGATCTCTTCCGGTATGCCCCTGCCGCGATCCTCTATTTCGACCACGACGTTGCCCGCAGAGAAACGCGTGCGCAGGGTGATAAGCCGGTCCTGTTGTACACCCTCCATGGCATCGGCTGCGTTGCTGATCAGGTTGATCAGTACCTGCTGGATCTGCAGTCGGTCCACGGCAACCGGCGGGAGACGTTCGCCGAATTCAGGTTTGAAGTGGATATCCTGCCGGCCCGGTTCGCTGTCGAGCAGGTTCAGGGAGTCCCTGATCAGCTCGTTGATATCGGTATCCAGGCGACTGAACGGCCGTTTGCGTACAAAATTCCGGATCTGCTTGATGATTTCGCCGGCGCGCTTGGCCTGCTGTCCGGCTGCCTGCATGGCATTCCGGAGTTGCTCCGGATTCTCCGGGGGGGCATCCAGGCGTTGCAGGCAACCCTGTATATACAGGTTGACTGCGGCCAGCGGCTGGTTGAGTTCGTGTGCCAGCCCGGCCGCCATTTCGCCCAGGTTACTCAGGCGGCGTGCATGGGTCAGCTCCTGGTGAAACTTGCGTCGTTCCTCTTCCAGGCGTTTGCTTTCACTGATGTCGGTAAGCACGCCTTTTATGGAGGGGCGACCATCCTGGCTGACGCGCATGAAGTTGCCGCTTACCCATTTGATTTCTCCATCACGGGTAACCAGGCGAAACTTGGCCTGCCGGGTATTCCCGGTCTGCTGGTTCAGCCTGTCCAGCAGGCTGGTCAGTCGTTCATGGTCGCTATCTGCAAGGTAGTCGGTGAGCGGCCGGTTGCAGGAGCGGTGGTGATCCGTTTCGCCGCTGAGGCGCAGCCAGCCGTCCGAGGTAGCCAGTATGCGGCCTTCGGGAGACAGTTCCATTACGGCTTCATTGAGGAGGTTGAGCGTGTCGAGGTAGGCCGCCTGCCGGTTGGATATGAGTTGTATCTCGTTGCTCAGGGAACGGATCTCGTCCAGTTCGCTGGCCAGGCCGGCCATCTTCAGCATTTTCTCCATCACGCAGAAGCCGCTGAGGCCGGACTGGAACAGGTTGACACCGACAAACAACAGTACGAAATAGAGGACGAGCGAATGCTGTTCGACGAAATACATCAGCGTGCCCAGCGTGATGATGATGCCGCCGGCAATGGTGCGGATGGTAGGCTCTATATAAATCCTGCCGGCCCTGGGGCAGGAGGTTTGCGCCGTCGTGCTTGTGGTGGTGTGCGGGTCTTTCATGGCGCCTGCTGTGTGCCCGGTAAGGGTAATGCGACAGTAAACACAGTACCACCGCCGGCGCGTGCTTTGAAGTCGAGACTGCCGCCGTGTTTTTCCGCGATTGAGCGACTGATGGCCAGTCCCAGGCCGATACCGTCGCGGCGACCACTGACAAAGGGTTCGAAAAGCCGGTCAGCGATATCGGCGCTGATACCGCAGCCCCGGTCCTCCACGGCGATATTCACGTGCTGTGCGTTGCAGCCGGTGCGGACGGTCAGCAATCGTTCGGGAGCCGGCGTCGTTTTCATGGCCTCGATCCCGTTGCTGATCAGGTTGACCAGAACCTGTTGTATTTGCACGGGATCCAGTGCTACCGGCTGCAGGTGTTCACACAGTTCAAAGCGGATGCCGGTGATGCTGCCAATGGTTTCGGTTTCCATCAGCTGGGCTGCCTTGTGGACCAGTTGATTGATGTCGGTCGGCACGACCCGCAGGGGCGCTTTTTTCACGTATCCGCGTATCCGTTCGATGATGTCGCCGGCGCGTTGCGCCTGCCGGCCGGCATTTTCCAGTGCCTCCCGTATATCACAGAGCTTGCCAGGGGCGCTGGTAAGGCGACGCAGGCCACCCTGTATATACAGGGTGATTGCGGCCAGTGGCTGATTGAGTTCGTGCGCCAGGCTGGCCGCCATTTCACCCAGGCTGCTAAGGCGACGCGCGTGGGCCAGCTCTTCGCTGTTCTTCCGGTGTTCATTTTCGATACGCTTGCGTTCGCTGATATCCCGGATCAGGGCCAGGTAGCCCTGTTTGTCCTGGTGCGCAGTCATGCTGAAGGTGAGTTCAACGGTAATAAAACTGCCATCCCGGCGCTGCCCCAGGTGTTGCTGGGCGGGATAGTCGGCATCGGTCGTGGGCGGCATGCGCAGACCCGGCAGCCAGTCACTGATTACCAGTTCAGCGGCCTGTTCGGGTTGGTAGCCGAAAATTTCCAGTGCCGCCGGATTGCAGGTTTCGATGCGACCGTCGAAGTCGAAGGTCACTACGCCCTCGGCAATATGATCGAGCAGCATGCGCAGGTACAGGCGCTGTTCTTCCAGCAGCTGACCACGGTTGACCAGGTCGGCGCGCATGTGTTCCAGGTCTGCGGCCAGTTCAACGATTTCCGTGGCGTTGCCGGAAGGCCGGAAGCGGTCGTGGATATGACCGGTGGCAATGCGGTGGGCTGCCGATCCTATCTGGCGCAGGGCGCGCGACAGGTAGTTGCCGAAGGCTGCGACGGCGGCGACCACCAGCAACAGGTAACCGGCAGCCAGCTGCATGCTGCGGGAGTACAGGCGGTTGATGTCTTTTGAAATCGGAGCCTCGTCGTAGGCAATCCGCAGTGTATGCAGTGTGCGATCGGTGTCGTCACGCAGTGGTTGCGCGATCCAGTACAGGCCGTCGCCGTGCTGTCCAAAGCCGAAATCCTCGGGCAGGTCGTGCACAGACGCATCCAGCAGGGAACCGGCACCGGCAATGCGGATCCCGTCGCTGTCGAACAACTGCACCGACTGGCGGAACGGGTTCAGCACCAGGTCGTCCAGTAGCGCCTGTACGTTCCAGGAGTCAATGGCCCGGGATTCCAGCCGGGTCTGTACCCACTGCGCGTCGCTGCGCGACTGGTCGATAAAACGATCCTGGTAATTCTGTTCCGCCATCCGGAATACGAAGATCACCAGCAGGGGGGCCAGTACCAGGTGAATCGCCAGCAGGGAAAGCAGCAGCCGGCCGGGCAGACTGCGGATTCGTTTCACGAACACGCCGTACCTGTCTTTGCGCCGACCTTCCGTCATGTTCCGAATGGGTTCCGCCTTATGTATAGACGCTTCGGGGCTTTGACCGTTGAATGCGGAAAGGTTCAGTCGGAATGTCAGGGAGCAGGCTGCTGTGTATCAAAGGTTACGCATTCATGGTTGTGCCGAACCCCGTGTGGTGCGGTCGCTGTGCATCCAGTACGTCGATTCGCTTGCGCCTCAGGCGCACGCAGCCTCGTTGTTCCATGTCCTTCAGCAGGCGGCTGATCATTTCCCGGGTGGTGCCCAGCTCGCAGGCGATCTGCTGGTGGGTCATGTAGACCGCCGCGTGCCGGTCGTTGCCGGCCTGCCGGGCCAGGAAACCGGCCAGTCGGGTTTCCAGACGTTCAAAGGCGACTTCCTGCAACAGCAGCAGGGTATGCTGTTGTCGCCTGGCCAGTTCGGCAAGGATGTAGTCCTGGAAGCCCCTGGAGTGCGCAAAGGCTTCGCGAAAGTCAGCCGCGGGCAGGCGGGCTGCGCAGGCCCGGGTCTCGGTAAGGGCGGTTGCCGAATAGTTTTCGCCCTGCAACAGCGTGGTGAGCGTGAATACGCACAGTTCACCACCCGAGAGGTGCGAGATAGCCATCTCGCGGCCGTTTTCGCCGTGCATGAAGACTCGTACGCGGCCATCGATCAGGAATAACAGGTTGGCACAGGGGTCGCCGGGCCGGAATACCACACTGCCTGATGGTAGCTCCATGATTTCCAGTTTATTCAGGGCGGCAAGCCACGCCGGGTCATTCAGTGTTGCAAGTTGCGGGTACTGTTGCAGCCATTCCGGCTGTACTGCCTGGGTTTCCATACGGTCTGCTCCTCCATGTCATCAGCTGACGCCAGCGGAACAACGGCTGCGGAAAGGAAACGTCAGCGTGGTATTTGTTTGTTGTATAGGTGAATACCCTAATACATATTGGCGCATCCCTCAAGTTTTGGTTCGATGCGGATAGGCGGCATTTCGCCCGGGGGTTCTCCGGGGATCAATGATCGAAAAAACAGCTGTGTTATCAACAAGAAGGCTTTTCCGGCAAGGGGCCGGGCCGGTGCTCCGTGTCGGTATCCGCGCCCGGTTGCCAGGGGCTGCGGATGTTACTCCTGATGCACGACATGGCCCGGCTTCCCGGGCAGTCGGCTGTGTGTTGAGTTACCACGGGCGTCGTCAGAAGGACAAACCGTTTGTCGGCCGGGTCCGGCCCCCTTCTGGATGAATTTGTATACAAAGGTACTGATTAGTGTGCGCGCTTTGAAGACACTCGCTGGTGTACTGATTTCAGACCAACATGATGAGAACCAGGGAGGAACGTATGACCAAACGGCAAACAATGATCAGCAGGCGTCGTTTCATAAAGGGTGTCGGCGCAGGGGCCGGCGCGCTGTTGTTACCGCAAACCGGTATTGCAAGACGTATGACCGGTGGAGGAGGCGGG
>DRQL01000201.1 GCA_011371465.1 Gammaproteobacteria bacterium
CCATGCCGCCCGCCACCCGCAGTCCGAACACGCCCGTCATCCGCGAACTCGGGCTGCGGGAATACGAGCCACTGTGGCGTGCCATGCAGCGTTTCACCCTCGAACGTGACGCCGGTACGGCGGATGAAATCTGGCTCTGCGAACACCCGCCGGTGTTCACCCTGGGTCTCAACGGCAAACGGGAACACCTGCTCAATCCCGGCGGGATCCCCGTCATCGACATCGACCGCGGCGGCCAGGTCACCTATCACGGACCCGGCCAGTTACTGTTCTATCCGCTGCTGGACTTGCAACGCCGGCATCTGGGCGTGCGGCAACTGGTGGAACTGCTGGAACAATCGGTGATCGATCTGCTGGCCGAGCATGGCATCGTCTCGCAAGCACGACGCGATGCGCCGGGCGTGTATGTGGAGGGCGCCAAGATCGCCGCGCTGGGTCTGCGCATCAAGCGCGGCCGCAGCTATCACGGCCTGTCCCTGAACGTGGACATGGATCTCGAACCTTTCGGCCGCATCAATCCCTGCGGTTATGAAAACCTGCCGGTGACGCGTTGCGCCGATCTGGGTATCGATGCCGGCATGCCCGAGCTCGCCGCAAAACTGCAGCAATACTTTTGCGGTTATCTGCAAACAGATCCGGAAAGTTGTCAAACAAATATCAACACACCAGGGAAACAATAAAGTGGGATTCCATCTCGTCAAGATCATCCAGATTCTGCTCATGCCACCGGCACTGATGTTCCTGATCATGCTGGCCGGCGGATTGCTCATGCGCTACTCACGCCCCCATGGCAAACGGATTGTCATTGCCGGATTTGCCTTACTCGTTCTGGCCAGTCTGCCCGTGATGCCGGCGCTTTTGACCCCGCTCATGGAAGATACGCCCCCGCTTGCGAAAGCGGCAATACGACATACCAACGCCAGCGCCATCGTTGTCCTCGGTGGTGGCAGCTACCCGCAAGCACCGGAGTACGGTAATGATACGGTTTCAACCACAACCCTGGAACGCCTGCGCTATGCTGCATACCTGCACAGGCAGACAAACCTGCCCGTACTGGTGAGTGGAGGACGCGTCTTCAAGGACAACCGAACCGCAGAGGCGACGTCGATGCGGGCCGTGCTGGAAAACGAGTTCAGCATACCGGTAAGGTGGACAGAGGATCAGGCGCGCAACACCTGGGAAAATGCCGGTTACAGCCGGCAACTTCTGGCAAGGGAAAACATCAAGCGAATCATTCTGGTCACCCACGCCATGCATATGCCTCGCTCAATCCTGTGCTTCGAGGCAGCGGGCTTCGAGGTCGTCCCGGCACCCATGGGATATCACACACACGCCGGCGGGCTTTCTCTGCGCCACTTTCTTCCCGATGCCCGTGCCCTGAGCCAGTTGAACACGCTCATGCATGAGATCATCGGCATACTCTGGTACCGCCTGCGCTATCTTTGAACAGCAGTTTTATCAACCCGGCAATTGAACGGGACTGGCTGACGCTGTTTTCCGGCAGGCGTCGTGACCTTTCCAAAGGGCGACTTGCCCACGGCCGGAGCCCGGCTGAAAGGGCACGACGCCTGCCGGCAAATTCCAATCCATTTATTTGCCGAGTTAACAACGGCCGGTAAAATCGCTCACCGGCCTTCGTACATGATTTTCCAGCGATTGGCATCGCGCTGCAGATAGAGGCGTTTTTTCATGTCACTGCGGTAGTTGCTGGATTCGTAGTCCTGCTGGAAACGCGCAACCACGATATCCTTGCCGCGGCTGCCGCCTTCCGGATAGGCCAGCAGCGAGATGTCCGAGAGGCGGATTTTCTGAAACGACTTGCTGCGCGCGATGCGCCGCTTGCGCTGGCTCCAGCTCCGCAGGTCATGGCCCTTGCTCCAGAAGTCGTCGCTGTAGTGACTGAGATAGCGATCCACGTCCAGGCTTTCCCAGTCCCGCCGCCAGCTTTCCAGATCGGCCAGTACCCGTGCTCGCTCCGCCAGCCACTGCTCGCGCGTGAGCCAGTCCACCTTGTCGACGATCACCACGGGCGTGCTGCCCGGCCGCAGTTCGTCCTTGAGCGAGCTGAAGTCGATATTGGTCAGCACCATGCAGCCTTCACTATCCAGTGGCGGACGGCTGTAATAACGGCTTTCGGTGCCGTGCAGCCAGATCCCGTAGCCGGTCTTGCCCAGGCGGCGATCCAGTTCATTGGGATAGTTCAGAGGGAAGGCGCCGACGCCGTATTTGTCCGGCAGTTTTTCCTGCGGAATCCAGGAGGTGATGAAATACACGCCCTCGGGGGTGCGCAAATCGCCACGCGCCACCTTGTCGCCTTCCTTCTTGCCGGTACTGACATAATAGTCGCGCACCAGCTCCGGCGGCTGACCGTCACGGCGCCGGTAGATGTAGAGACGATGGGTGGACTTTTCCACCAGCAGCGCGTGCCGCACCGACTCGCCCAGTTTGAGGATCTGCCGGGGCAAGCGCTGTTGCCGCGGATCCTGCAAGGCTTCGCTGGCGCGCAGGCCCGCGACGCGCATCCGGGCCTCGAAGCGCAGGGCATCGAGACGCGCGCGCTGCGCCGGAGTCAGGCGTTTCAGCAGCCGGTTGTCGCCAAAGGCCCG
>DRQL01000202.1 GCA_011371465.1 Gammaproteobacteria bacterium
AGGCGGTCTCGGTGGCCACCGCGCGCTGGATCGAGTGCGAGGATGAGAAAGTGCTGCAGAAGTTTCGCGACAAGGCCTATGACAACCTGGCCATCGACCAGGCGGGGGAGCTGGTCTACATCGCGCCGACGCGCGTGAACCTGGAACTGGCGCTGGAGCGTTACCCGGACGTGTGTTTCCTGGCCACGCGGGAGATCTGATCCACTGCCTGCCGACCGCCGTCGGCCTGCGCCGGAATGATGGAGTAGTAACCGTTGCCGGTAGAAAGGGCTGGGAAAGAGGTCGGCCTCGAATGGCCCTAAGGCGCTTTGTCGGATTACGCTGCGCTAATCCGACCTACAAAATAAGGCCAGCGCCAATGTTAGGTAGTTAGGTAGGTTGGGTTAGCGCAGCGTAACCCAACAATGTCTACAGCACCAGCGCCGCGATCGTCGTACCCAGGAAGAATATCGCCAGCGCGCGCCAGAACGCCACCGGGTTACGTTCGATCAGTTACGTAGGTTGGGTTAGCGAAGCGTAACCCAACAATGTCGGAATATGAGCAAAAACGCGCTTAAGTGACGTAGGTTGGGTTAGCGCAGCGTAACCCAACATGTCTACAGCACCAGCGCCGCAATCGTCGTGCCCAGGAAAATAAGCGCCAGCGCGCGCCAGAAGGCGACCGGGTTGCGCTCGATCAGGGGCTGCTGATCGAGGCGGGTGTAGTTTTCGTTCGGGTGCGAGAGGTCGTAGACGAACTCGGACAACAGGCTGTGGCGGCGTTCCGGGTTGATGGCAACCGCCTTCATCAGTGCGCCGTCGACCCAGGCCGGGATGGCCTTGTTGTGATGGCGGATGGAGACGTAACGCAGCTTGTTCATGTTGCGTTCGGTGAGTTCCTTCGGGTAAGGCAGTTTGCCGCACAGCATTTCGTAGGCGATGACCCCCAGTGAATAGATGTCGGAGCGGTTGCTGCCGCCGTGGCCGCGCAGGTATTCCGGCGCGGTGTAGTTGCGCGTGCCGAGGATGTTGTCGCGGTCCAGCGGGGTGGTGATCTCCGAGATACCCGCAATCTTGGTCGAACCGAAATCGATGATCTTCACCACACCGTGCGTGTCGATCATGATGTTCTCGGGTTTCAGGTCCTGGTGGATCATCTCCTGCCGGTGCATGGCGCGCAGGCCACGCGTGATCTGCTCGATGATGTCGCGCACTTCATCGATCGACGGCTGCGGGTGGTCGTGCATCCACTGGCGCAGGGTTTTGCCTTCCACGTACTCGGTGACGTAGTAGAGACACTGGCGGCGACCGTGCGGTTCCAGCACGCTCAGTACGTGCGCGTTGTTCAGGCGTTTTCCCGCCCATTCCTCGTGCAGGAACTGGTCGATAAATTCAGGATCGTCCTCGAAGTTCACCGACGGGGTCTTGAGTACCACGCGGGTATCGGTTTCCGTATCCAGTGCCAGGTACACCTGGGTGCGGTTGCTGGCGTGCAGTTCGCGCAGGATGCGGTAACCGTCCAGCACCATGCCGGGTTCCAGTGGCGGCGGGAAGGGCAGTTGGGTGAGCTTGCGGAAGAACTCGTGTTCGTTGCCGGCCGGCAGGTCGGCGATATACAGCAGCTGGGCGCTCAGGTTGTCGTTGCTGTGGTTCAGCGTGGCCTTGCGGATGATGGCCCCGACGCCTGCCTCGGGGGTTTTGAGGTTTTCGATCACCAGGCGTTTCAGCGTGGTGTCATCGACAAAATCGTGGATGCCGTCCGTGGTCAGCAGGTAGGCATCCCCTTTTTCGACCACGAAGGAACGGTAGTCGATATCGAGGTGCACATCGATGCCCATGGCGCGGCTGAGGTAGCTCTTGTCGGCACTGACCCGGGTACGGTGATCGCGGGTCAGCTGTTCCAGCTCGTAGTCGCGCAGGCGGTAGATACGCGTATCGCCAACATGGAACAGGTAGGCCGTGGTGGATTTGATCACCAGCACGCTGAGGGTGGTCACCAGGCCGCGCGGGGTGCCGTACTGCTGGTGGCCCTGGCTGTACAGCCAGCTGTTCAGCGCGCCGAGGATTTTTTCGCCGGAGGTCTCGACCGTCCAGGAATCAGGCGTGCTGAAATAGTCGTTCAGGAAGCCCTGTACACAGGAGTCGGCGGCTTCGCGCCCGGCCTCGCTGCCGCTCATGCCGTCGGCGATCACGGCGGCCACGCCCTTGGCAGTCAGCAATGCGCCTTCGGGAATGCGGATGCCGCAGGAGTCGTCATTGCTTTCCTTGCGGCCGGCCTCGGAGTGCTGCCCGGCAATGACGGTGAGTTCAGACATGGCAGGATGATGTCACATTAACTCACCTTGATCATCTGCACCGTTCCGTCCGGCAGCACTTCCGTCATGTGTCCCTCGGGTTCATCGAGGAAAAACAGCACGGCGAACAGCACCACCACGGCAGCCGCCCCGATCACCAGGAAAAAGACACCGGGCGCCACAAAGGACAGTACGGTCAGGAAGGTCACCCCGCCGACGTTGCCGAAGGCACCGGCCATACCGGCGATCTGCCCGGTGAGGCGGCGCTTGACCAGCGGGATCACAGCAAACACGGCGCCGTTGCCGGCATTCACGAATATCGAGCAGAAGATTACCGCGGCCACCGCGGCGGCGACCGACCAGCTGCTGTCGATCCTGCTCATCAACAGGTAACCGAGTGCCAGGCCGGCCATGATGATCACCAGCGAACGCTTGCGACCGAAACGGTCGCTGATCCAGCCGCCGGCCGGGCGCATGACCAGGTTCAGCCCGGCAAACACGGACGCGATCAGGCCGGCCTCGACGGTGGACAGTTTGAAGGTATCCTGGAAGAACAGCGGCAACATGGAGACCACGGCGAGTTCCGAGCCGAAGGTGACCATGTAGGCGAGGTCGAGTACGGCCACCTGTTTGAAGCGGTAGCGCTCGATCTCCGGCACGGTCTGTTTGAATACATGACCGTTGATCTGGTAGATGCGAACGGTCTGGAACAGATACAGGCTGCCCAGTATGGCGTAGATGATATCCACCACGGCTTCACTGAGCATGCCGAGGTTGGCCGGGCTGAGTTTCCAGGTCAGCACCGCCAGCGCTGCGTACAGCGGGATGTTCATGAGCAGGTACAGGAAGAAGTCCCCCGGGCTGGTGATTTCCAGTGCGCCGTTGCGCTTTGGCTTGAAGTAGGTGGAGCCCTTGGGCGTATCGCTGGTGGAAAAGAAGTACACCGCCGAGTAGAGCAGCGCCAGCACGCCGGTGGTGCCGATGGCGTAGCGCCAGCCGTCGTCACCGCCGAAGGCCAGCGCCAGCGTGGGCAGGACCAGTGCCGCGCCGGCCGAGCCGAAGTTGCCCCAGCCACCGTAGATACCCTGGGCAACGCCCGCCTGCCTGGCGGGGTACCATTCCGTGATCATGCGGATGCCGATGACAAAACCCGCGCCGGCAAAACCCAGCAGGAAGCGCATCAGGGCCAGTTGTTCGTAGTCGTCGGCAATGGCGAAGCCGAAACACAGGAAGGCGGAAACGAACAGCAGGCCTGAGTAGATGCGCCGTGGCCCGAACGCGTCCACCAGCATGCCGATGATGATGCGCGCCGGAATGGTCAGGGCGACGTTCAGGATCAGCAGGGTTTTGACCTGCTGGTCGCTGAGGCCGAAGCTGTCGCGCATGGCGCCGAGCAGCGGTGCATGGTTGAACCAGACAAAAAAGCTCAGGAAGAAGGCGAACCACGACAGGTGCAGGATGCGCGTTTTGCCGGAAAACGAAAATAGCTTGAACCCCGAGTCTTGCATGATGCCGGTCTTCCCCGTTAGTCACTCAATGCTGAAGCCATTCAGCAAGGAGTGTGCCATGCGCTCGCGACCGGGTATCTGAACCAACGCGCGGGAAAGTTGCAGATTGCGTGTAATCGCCTTAAAGCACTGTAACGGTAGTAGCTTTCCCCTGAATCCACTTACCACGGCGAGCGCAGTTTCAGTCACAGTAGCCAGGGCCGGGCCGGGGATGATGCCCTGCCCGCGCGCCGATGAATGCGCCATGCAAAGGCATTAGTGTATTAGGGTGCACTAATGTAGTGCGCGGGGCCTGGTCCGGGCGGTGCGCCCCATTGGCTGACCTGTCTTATCTGTTTGTAATTAAACTGAAATATTTCATTTTCCGGGTCTGGCACGGCGCTTGCAAAACCGTCATCAAACCCGGAACTGGAAGAGATCCATGAAAGAGAAACTCGTTTTAATCGGCAACGGCATGGCCGGCGTACGCGCCCTGGAAGAACTGCTGAAGCTGTCGCCCGAGCAGTACGACATCAGCGTGTTCGGCGGTGAACCCTATGGCAACTACAACCGTATCCTGCTTTCACCGGTGCTGGCCGGTGAGAAGACCATCGATGAAATCATGCTCAACGATGAGCAGTGGTACACGGACAACGGCATCACCCTGCACAAGGGCAAGTGGGTCGAGGAGGTCAATCGCGCACAGCGTCTGGTGCGTGCTTCCGACGGCACGGAAGAAAAGTACGATCGCCTGATCATCGCCACCGGTTCCAACCCGTTCATCATCCCGATTCCCGGCAATGAACTGGACGGTGTGATTTCCTTCCGCGATATCGCCGACGTCGACAAGATGCTGGCGGCTGCGAAAAAGGAAGGCGGCAAGGCGGTCGTGATCGGTGGCGGCCTGCTTGGCCTGGAAGCCGCCAACGGCCTGATGAAGCAGGGCATGGACGTGACTGTGGTGCACCTCATGGACACCCTGATGGAACGCCAGCTCGACAAACCGGCCGGCGCGCTGTTGAAAGCCTCGCTGGAAGAAAAGGGTATGAAGTTCCTGATGGAGGCCCAGACCGAAGCGGTGCTCGGCAAGGAACGGGTCGAGGCGGTACGCTTCAAGGACGGCCTGGAGATTCCCGCTGACATCGTGGTGATGGCGGTCGGTATCAAGCCGAATATCGAACTGGCTGAAAAAATCGGCCTGCACTGCGAACGCGGCATCGTGGTCAACGACACCATGCAGACCTTTGACCCGCGCATCTACTCCGTGGGCGAGTGCGTGCAGCACCGCGGACAGACCTATGGCCTGGTAGCGCCCCTGTTCGAGCAGGCCAAGGTCTGCGCCAATCATCTCGCGCACCTGGGTATCGCCCGCTACGAAGGCTCGGTGACCTCCACCAAGCTGAAGGTGACCGGTATCGACCTGTTCTCGGCCGGTGATTTCCACGGCGACGAGGATACCGAGGAACTGGTGCTGCAGGATCCCGGGCGCGGCGTGTACAAGAAGGTCGTGCTGCGCGACAACCGCATCATCGGCGCCGTGATGTACGGCGATACCATCGACGGGACCTGGTACTTTGAACTGATGCGCGACGACACGGATGTGTCGGACCTGCGCGACCACCTGCTGTTCGGACAGGCGCACCTGGGCGACTCCGGGCATGGGGACGACAACCGCGTGGCGGCCATGGCCGACACGGCCGAGATCTGCGGCTGTAACGGCGTCTGCAAGGGCGACATTGTCAGCGCCATTACCAAAAAGAACCTGTTCACGCTGGAGGATGTGCGTGCGCACACCAAGGCGTCGAGTTCCTGCGGTTCCTGCACCGGCCTGGTGGAGGCGCTGCTGGCGCACACCCTGGGTGGTGACTATTCCGCGTCACCGGCCAAAAAGCCGCTGTGTGGCTGCACCGAGTTCACGCACGATGAAATCCGCGCTGCGATTCGTGACAACGAACTGAAAGACATACCGGCGACCCAGCAATTCCTGGAGTGGAAAACGCCGGACGGCTGCGCCAAATGCCGTCCCGCGCTCAACTACTACCTGTTGTGCCAGTGGCCGGGAGAATTCAGGGACGACAGCCAGTCACGTTTTATCAACGAGCGCGCCCACGCCAACATCCAGAAGGATGCCACCTACTCGGTCATTCCCCGCATGTGGGGTGGCGAGACCACACCGGCGGAACTCAAGGCGATTGCCGAAGTGGCGGAAAAATACAAGGTCAAGACGGTGCACATTACCGGTGGGCAGCGTATTTCCCTGTTCGGCCTGAAAAAGGAAGAGCTGCCGAAGATCTGGGGCGAACTGAATGAAGCCGGCCTGGTGTCCGGGCACGCGTATGGCAAGGCGTTGCGTACCGTGAAGACCTGTGTCGGCAAGGAGTGGTGCCGTTTCGGTACCCAGGACTCGACGCAGATGGGCATCGCCCTGGAAAAGATGACCTGGGGCAGCTGGACGCCGCACAAGTACAAGATGGCGGTATCGGGTTGTCCGCGCAACTGTGCCGAAGCCACCATCAAGGACTTTGGTGTGGTCTGTGTGGATTCCGGTTACGAGCTGCACGTGGGCGGTAACGGCGGTATCAAGGTTCGTGCTACCGATTACCTGTGTGCGGTGAAGACACCGGAAGAAGTCAA
>DRQL01000203.1 GCA_011371465.1 Gammaproteobacteria bacterium
ATGAATCGGTCCGGCAAGCAAGTCTTGCCCCGGGTCTGCCACTGCAGGGGGATTATCCTGTTGTAAGAAGACCGCAAACCAATAATAATCTGCAGTCGCCCGATCAGAATACGTTCCAGGTTCTTTCAGCCATGCTTGGGGATTTGCCGGATGCCTAGAGTGCTAACCGCCTTCCTGATCGCCCTTGCGGTCGTGAGTTGCGAAAACCGAACCGATACTGAAACCGGTGAACCGGTTGCTGACAAGCCCGCAGATTCTGTCAGTGCCCGTGTCGAGTATCAGGGAAAACGCTACGACCTGGTCGTCCTCGGCGAATGCGGCATGCGGCCGGATGGCAGCTACGGCACCTGGGCCTATACCCTGGATGCCAACGGCAAGCCGTTACCTGACGGACCTCAACTGCACGCGCTCAGCGAGTCAAACTGGAGCGTAATCGATTTTTATCCTGCCATCGACGACCGCGTCATACGCGTTTATCGCGAATACCGGGACAAAATCGGTTTTGAGGATGGCGTGCTGGATTTCGATGGCGAATTGGGCGCCGGGCTTACGGAACGAATTCGTATTAGAATCACCTGCCCGTAACCGTTTACCGCAAGCACACAGACCGGAGAGCGCAGCAATGACGGGTATCCGAGCTTTCATGAACACCAGTTTACATAACGGCCGGATTGTGCTCGCCATGATGCTGTTAAGCTGGTCTTCGTCGTCGTGGGCACCTTTAATTCCGGTGAGCTGCCTGAAGAAGCTCAACTGCGAACGCAAATGTGAGGCCAGGGCTGCAATATGTGCCGGCAGAGCGGCGAAAGGCTGCTATAACGATTCATCAGGTGGGCAGCCAACGTCCGGGCTGTGCGACACCTATAAGTCTACATGCAAGGCCCAAAAGACTGCGTGCGATGCGGTTTGCGATGCCATACCACCCGGTTGTGGTCCGATGGGAAACCAGCCAGAGGATAAAGAACCGGATGAGGAAGAAGAGGACGATGCTCCTGCAGACCCGCCACCTGATTACGGCCCGCCCCCGATTCCCGGCTGGCCACCTGCCGGAGGCAATACCAGCACGAACATCACCAGTATATGCGTCGGGGATGGCGCTTGTTCGATGGGTGATCCGCATCTCAGGTCATTTGATCGTGCTCGCTTCGATTTTCAGGGTGCAGGTGAGTACCATTTTGCACGGTCCGACGAAAACGATATCGATATTCAGGTCCGGTATACGCCCTATCGCGACTCCAGGAGGATCTCTGTAACCACTGCGCTGGCTGCACGCTCCGGCGGTGTCAGGGTTACGGTTGTAGCGGGGCGTGACACGCTGATCGAAATTAACGGCGAGCCTGTCTCACTGAAATCAGGACTGGCAAATACACTACTGCATGATTCGGGTGTAGTGCTTGTCCGTCAGAACCGAAGTTACCGGATAAAGATGCCGCTGGGTGTTGTTATCAAGGTTGGCGATATGGGAAACCATATCAGTCTCGACGTTGATTCACAGGAATACCCTCTTGCAGGACTCGGTGGATCGAATGACGGTAATTACGAAAATGATTTTACAGTTCGCGACGGCGCAACACTCCCGCTGACAGCTGGTCGGCTGAACTATGACCAACTCTACCGTCAGTTTGGTGACAGTTGGCGCGTCGCACAGGAAGATTCGCTGTTTGACTATGCCGATGGTGAGAACACCGGCACCTATTCGGACCCGGCATTCCCCGACAAACACCTGGATATCGAAGACCTTGGTACGGAGGCGCGTCAACATGCCGAATCGATCTGTCGTGAAGCTGGCGTCAAGCCCGGTCCGGCATTTGAAAATTGCGTCTATGACCTCGGTTTTACCAATGATGCCAGTTTTACACAGAGCTACATAGAGCAGCCTGCTCGCCCGGCGGCAACACTGGACGCACCGGCTACAGCGGCAGCCGGATCAACAGTTGTCGTGCAATGGAGCGGGCCCGCAAATGACCGGGACTACATTGCCCTGGCGGCCGCTGACCAGTCCGCCTCTCAATATTCATCCACCGGCAAACTCGATGAAACCGGCCAGGTGCGACTGCGTGTGCCCGGAATACCCGGTGACTATGAGCTGCGCTATGTTGTCAACGAGGACAGGCAGATCATTGCGTCGATACCGCTGAAGGTGACAGCCGTAACAGCAACACTGGAGGCGCCGGCTACAGCGGCAGCCGGATCAACAGTTATTGTGCAATGGAGCGGGCCCGCAAATGGCCGGGACTACATTGCCCTGGCGACCGCTGACCAGTCCGCCTCTCAATATTCGGCCGCCAGCAAACTCGACGAAACCGGCCAGGTGCGACTGCGTGTGCCCGGAATACCCGGTGACTATGAGCTGCGCTATGTTGTCAACGAGGACAGGCAGATCATTGCGTCGATACCGCTGAAGGTGACAGCAGTGACAGCAACACTGGACGCGCCGGCCAGGGCAGCAGCCGGATCAACAGTTGTCGTACAATGGAGCGGGCCCGCAAATGACCGGGACTATATTGCCCTGACGACCGCTGACCAGTCCGCCTCTCAATATTCGGCCGCCAGCAAACTCGACGAAACCGGCACTGTTTCTCTGCAGGCGCCAACCGAGCCGGGCGATTATGTGTTGCGCTATGTCACCGACGTCGACAGGCAAATCATTGCCGAGGTGCCGATAACAATAGAGTGAGGGGACCACTCCAGGATCCCGCTTTTCATGATACTTCAAACCCTGTACCGGTTAAGTGACCCGTCTACCTGCATGCAAGGGAAAACCGGACATCGAACGTCGAACCCATGGTTTCGTTCAATGGTCCCGAACCCTCCATGCCGTCCTTGCGTTTGCTGACATTCGCCAGCCTTGAAGTGCTGAATTCCCTTCCCTGGTCCTTGATGGAGAAAATAAACTTGCCG
>DRQL01000204.1 GCA_011371465.1 Gammaproteobacteria bacterium
ACGATTGACCAGATCATTGATGTGAGGTCGAAATTTCCTGATCCACTGCTGGGCATCGCTTGCTGAAATCTGCCGGTCCTGGATCAACCAGCACATAACGACGGTTGCACTGCGTCCACGACCGGCCTTGCAATGCACATACACGGTCTTTCCATCGGCAATGTGCCGGTTCATGAATGCTACGGCCAGTTCGATGTCCTGCAAGGCTGGCGGTGTGAAATCGATGGTCGGAATGCGTAGCTGCCGGATGCCGAAATTTTTGTACGCGCTGACCGGGCCTGCATACTCCTGGCAGGTGTTGACCACGGCGCTGACGCCTTCCGACGAGAGTTTTTCGACGTCACGGGGAAACGGCAGGGCGCCCAGCAGCACGTGTTGATCAACCCGGTTCCACCAGTCACGGTGCCTCAGGCAGCGAGCCAGCATGATATTCCACATCAACGACGGGACATACACGACACGCGCGCGCAGCCGTTTCCAGTGCATTTCAGTTGGCGGTATTGAGCAGGCTGATCAGGCGATACACGTCCGCGATGGTCAGGGCGCCGTCACCCTGGCCGGCCGGGGCCAGGTCACCGTGTGCAATCTGGCCGGGGGTCAGCTGGGCAAGTCCGAACAGGTAACGCTCGGCCAGCAGCACGTCGGTGATGGTAACGTTACCGTCACCGTTTATATCACCGTCGGGTGTTACGGGAATGGTATTGCCATAGAAATGAATAATCATTTCACAGTCGGCGCAGGACCCCTGCGTATTGTAAATGATGTGGTAGCTGCCATCCGCGTTGAGTTGCCAGCCGTTCTCGCCGGCCGCCAGCGCGGTAATATCGGGCACCAGGGGCACGATCGGGTCAGCGCCGCTGCCGGAACCCAGGTCCGTAACGGTCTGGCCGGCCAGCTTGCGGAGGTTATCCATGTTGATGTCTTCATTGGCATTCAGCGTGATGCCATTGCCAACACTGAATATGGTGGTTGGTATATTAAACATCAGGAACTCGGCCGTCAGGGAACCGGAGGGCTGTGCCTGGCCGAGCAGGATACCGCCATCGGTGCCGGGATGCAGGCGCCAGGAGTGCGGGCTGCCGGCCTGGGGGAAACGGTTGCTTAGCCAGGAATATTCCGAGTCAACCGGCCAGGCGCCGACAATGGCATTGGCCGGCACGCCGGTAATGGCAAGGCCACTGAGGTGGTCCGCGTAAGCTGCTCCGGGCAGGAACAGAAACACGACGAAGGGCAGTATGGACCGGTATTTCATACGTTTTCCCCTGATATTTTGCGAAGTATGACGAGATCGCCGGGTATCCACCGGTCTTTCTGTTTGCGCAGGTTTTCTGTACGCATCGTTATCACCGAGAACCCGTGGTCTGCAGCCGCATTGCGCAGGTAGTTTCCGGAATGGGCGTAGCGCCCTGTTGGTCGCAGTATGTAATCACTGCCGGTATGGGATTCAGTCGAAAAGGCAAACAGGGCGTGTTCATTCGCGCGGCTATGCAAAGCCGAGAACAGTGGCCCGACATCACCGATGTAGGGGAATACGTCAGCGCAAATGAACAGGTCATAATGTTCCTGTTGCTCCAGCAGGGTGGAGATGATGTCACCTGTGTGCAGGATATCGTATACCCCCCGTTCCCTGGACTTTACGATCATTCCGGGCGACAGGTCGACGCCGGTCAAACGGGTGGCGAGTGGACGAAAGGCGACGCCGGCCAGCCCGGTGCCGCAGCCCAGGTCGATCACATTCTGAAAGTGTGCGTCTTTTCCCTCCAGCTGGTCGATTTCGCTGCGCAACAGGCCGGGCATCGAGTAGCCGAGTGTCTCGACAAGGTGGTGGTCAAAGCGGGCTGCGTACTCGTCAAACAGGTGGGCAACGTGCCCCGGCGGTGCGGCCGTTGTGTGTTCTCCGCGCAGCGCGGCCAGCATATGCGTGGCCGGGCCGTGCTGCGGGTCGAGGGCGACCGCCTTCTCGTAGCACTGTATGGCTTTGTCTGTCTCACCCGTTGACTGATACGCAATTGCCAGGTTTACATAGCCATCCGCGTAATCCGGGTCAATATCCAGGGCCTGGCGGAAAGCGGACACCGCCTGTTCCTGCTTGCCCTGCAGCCGGAGTGCATTGCCCAGGTTGTTGTACGCGAGCGCGAAGCCCGGGCTGATGGCAATGGCTTTCATATACCGGCTGACTGCTTCGTCCAGGCGGCCGCTGGCCTGCAGGACCGTGCCGAGATTGGTGTGCAGGCCGGCATCACCTGGTATACGGGTTTCCGCCCTGCTCATCAGGTCGATAGCCTGTTCATACCGACCTGCCTGGTACTCGATCAGGCCCAGCATATGCAGGGCTACCCCATGCTCCGGTCGGGTCTGCAGTATTTTCCGGTAGGCGGTCTCGGCAGTTTCGAGCCGGCCGGCCCTGTGATGCTGGATGGCACGTTCCAGGGAAGCCTGCGCCGCGTCGGGGTCGGCAGTCCCGGTATTTTGTACTTCGCTGTTATGGCCATTCATATTCGGTTATCACGGCTGCGGCGCCTTTTAAAATGCGCATTAAAATTCTAAAGGATTCAGGGGGATAATTCCATTGGGCGGGCATATGGAAGAAAATAATGGTTGACGGTTTGCGGTTAAGTCAATGAATATAGGCACTTGCCCGTGCAAGGGGTTCAGGGCGCATTCTGGCAAGTTTATATTCAGCGCGGTAATAGCAATGCGGTTTACAATATCTGTACGGGGGAAGTCGGAGGAGATTCCCATACTCCCGTTTCTCGCCCGGA
>DRQL01000205.1 GCA_011371465.1 Gammaproteobacteria bacterium
AGCCACACGTTCATAACATCAGGCATTCTGGACAAACAGATCACGACTGATTTCAGTCTGACACACAAGTAGTCTGGCGACGCCGAATCAGCACGGAACCGATGATCATAGCGAAAATAATTCCCAGCACAGCGCCAGAAAGAGCACCTGACACCACCATCAAAACCATATCCGGTTTAAACGGTTCTTCCGGAACCACAGCCGGGTCGATGACCCTGAATGCATATTCCTCGGTGATATTGGCGAGAATCGCCTCTTTCATCTGCGATTCGATTAAATGATTCACCACTTCCTGCAGCTCTACCACGCTGGTCTTTCCGCGCTGCTCCCTGAGATAGGCGATTGCCTTTTCGGATTCCGTAACCGCCTTTTTTCGCAGCAACTCGTTGACCCGGTGAACAAGATCATTTGCCCATTGCGCCGCTTGCTGTGGATCGGTCCATTCAATGGTCAGCAGCACCAGGCCGGTTTTCCGGTCTTCTGAAATCCTGCGTATTTTCCGGTCGAACAGCTTCCAGGCATCTTCCAGGGTGGGGATATCCTCCGGGTCGCTTTCATCCCAGCGTTCGTTTTCCGCATCCCACTGATCGTGGAACAGCACCGGCAGCAGCGTTTTATCCTTGATGAACTGCTCGGTAAACCGGCGCGAGCGCAGGGTCGCGATCGACTCATTTTTCCGGTTGCCCTGTTCCATATTGACCCCGGTCAGCGCAGCCAGCCCGCCCAATTCACCCAGCTGTGCGGCGAAGCGGTTACTGGCATCCTTTTCGGTTACCGGCGCAACCTGTATCTCTGCCCGGTAGACCGGGGTCATCACCAGTGCGAGCACGGTCGCCAGCAGGGCGCCTGCGGCGATCAAACCAAGGGTCATGACCCGGTGGCGCAGCAGGGCATCCCAGAGCTCGAACAGGCTGATGTCCTCTTCAACCGGGACACCGGGCAGGCCATCTTCCCGGCGTCGGGCGCGGGTACTCCCTTCTCCAGGCTGTATCACTGGCGCACGCCGTTCACCCTCGGGCCGCACTAGAACACACCAACCGCTTTGGCGCCCACGGCCGCGGCGGCCAGCTGGAAGATGATTTTGCTGATGCTGGCCAGCCTGGCGATGGGCCTGACGAGATCCACGTTCAGCGGCACGATAATGGTGTCGCCCGGCTGTACATCGTGTGTGTCGGATACGGAGAACCAGCCGCCACCAGTGTCCACGCTGCCGTCCGCCCGGACGATATAGATGTGCTTGCTGTCCGCCTTGCGGGTTACGCCGCCGCTCAGTTCCACGTACTGCTCTCGACTCAACCCTTTCCGGTACAGGTGCGAAGTGGGGTAGAACACCTCGCCCGTGACGGTGACTTCCTGGGTCAGGGCGGGTATGTACAGTTTATCGCCGTCTTCCAGTGTGACGTCGAGGTCGCTGCGTCTGCCCTTACGGGTCTCTTCGAGCAGTTCAGGCAGGTTGATCACCAGGCGCCCGACCGGTTTGGCCGCGCGCAGCTGTTCGCCCAGCTCGCGTATAAAATCCAGCGACTGCGCCTTGCCGCCTTCTTCCTGCGCCAGTTGCAGCGACAGGGTGGCGAGGTCGGTTTCCAGTCGCCGGCTCAGCTCTTCCAGCTGCCGTCGCTCGCGTTCGCGCAGTTCCTCGCGCAGGAACACGGCACCGCGCGGGAAGGCGATATCGGTCAGGCCGCCGGCGCGTTCCAGCACCTTGCTGAGCTGCTCGCCGCGGGCAATGGGGTAAATCCCGGGGAAGCGCACCTCGCCCTTCAGCTCCACCGTGGCCGCGGTTTCCCACTCCGGCAGGCGCTTGATCTGCAGGTCGTCGTAGGGTTGCAGCACCAGGTCGGCACTCCCGGTACCTTTCAGTATCCCGGCCAGGTCCACGCTGATGTGTCCCACCTCGCGATAGCTGCCGTCGATGACGACATAGCGGGTGAGTTCTGCGCTGAGCGCATAGGCCGCTTCCGCCAGCCCGCCTCCGGCGCGGATCAGGTCGCTGACGCGCATCCCGGTTTCCAGCGGGTACTCACCCGGGTGACGCAACAGCCCCCCTGCCCGCACCACCCGCGCGGGGTGCCGGTAGCTTGCCTGCCGGCCCAGTTGCTCGACCAGCGGTTTGACAATCTCGCTGCGGTCGCTGTTGGCGCCGAACAGGATCAGTTCGTCGCGCACCTGCAGCTCGATATTGGCCGCCGAGGCCGGGTTTTGTAACGCCTCACCGGGCCGCACGGAAAACAGTTCAATGCGGTGATCGGGTTTCAGTTCACGCTTGACCAGCGCATAGTCCAGGTCGGGCCTTGGCAGCAGATCATTGTCGATGGAGGAAACCAGGTCGGTAATGCGCATCCCCGGACGCCACTGGTACCCTCCCGGCCGCTGGACGTGCCCGGACAGCATCACGATATTTTCCATCTTCTCCAGCACGGAAAAGATGCGCAGCACGTCTCCGTCCTGGATGGGTGTATTCAGACCGGCCTTGCTGCCGGCGTCCAGGTCGATCAGGGTGCGTTCGCCATCCCGGGTGATCCGCTCGATCCGGGATGCCTGCGGATAGGCGGTGGGCAGCAGGCCACCGGCGAGCTTCAGCGCCTGATCGACGGTGCGCTCGCCCCGCAGTTCATAGATCGCCGGGCGCCGTACCTCGCCGGCCACCCCCATGGTGGGCCCGACCGGCGGCACGAAAATGACATCGCCCGGCTGCAGGCGCACATCGTGGCGCGTGTCACCACGTAACAACAGGTCGTACAGGTCCAGCCGGGCCATTACCTTGCCTCGGCGCTTGAGCTGGATTTTGCGCAGTGAACCGATCGGCTTGACACCGCCACTGACAAACAGCGCATTGGTCATAGTGGACAAAGCGCTCACGGTATAGGAACCGGGCTGTTTCACATCGCCGAGAATAAAGACCCGGATGGAACGCAGCTTGCCCAGAGTGATGACCACCTTTTCGCCGATCATCTGTTCTTCGATCCGGGCCTTGAGCACGTCCTTCATTTCCCGGTAGGTCAGGCCGGCAACCGAAACGGGACCGATCCTGGGAAACTGCAGACTGCCCTCGCGGGTAACCACCAGGCTGTACTCGGCGTGTTCCTTGCCGAACAGCTGTACCAGCACGGTATCACCCGGCCCCATGACGTAATTCAC
The DNA here is from genome assembly GCA_011371465.1 of Gammaproteobacteria bacterium. Taxonomy (GTDB): domain Bacteria; phylum Pseudomonadota; class Gammaproteobacteria; order DSM-19610; family DSM-19610; genus Thiogranum. Next base: position 3,139 of record DRQL01000205.1, read on the forward strand.
ATCGACGGGAATCCCTTCCGCCGGTGCAAAGGTGGTCGGGACATCGGCAAACAGGTCATAGCCGAAACGGGACAGCGGCCGCTTTTCCTCCTGACCCGGTTGCTGCCCGGATCCCCGTGCGGGTTCGGCGACTTTCTCTGCGCCAGTCGGTGTACCGGCAGCGGGTTTTTCCTCCTGGCCTGTTTCGGCCTGGTCGCCTTTCGCGGGCGGGGCCGGAACGGCGTTCGAGGTCTCTTCCGCCCCCGACTGTTCCCGTTCCTTTTGCCGGCTTTTCTGCAGCCGCTGCTGTATCGCCGCACGCTGTTCCGGTGTCAGGCGTTCCAGCTCCTGCTGGCGGGACTCCATCAGGGTGGCGCGCTGCTCCGGCGTGAGGCGCTCCAGTTGCTGCAACTGCTGTTCGGTCAGTGACTCCGTCGCAGACTGTGCTCCCGTAGCCACGACCAGGCAGGTGACCGCAATCGTCTTCACGATCCGCCCTGCTCTTTTTCTTATGCCTGCAATCACTACTGACTCTTCCCCGTCAACCCGGTCACCTCATCAAAGCCTGCCGCGTGAACCACCATCCATCACTGGCCCAGCCGGCTGCCCACCCCGTAATCGCTATTATCCAGCATCAGGGTGCGCTCGAACAGAGTGTACAGATCCCCCGGCGAAACCACCATTTGACCGACGTCGCGGGTCCAGGGCCGGATCGACAGCTCGGCCCGCGACCGGGTGTCTTTGGTCAGCATGGACTCCAGCGGGATGGAGGCGAAGATCCCCTTGTCAAAGTAGGGATCCCCGGGGCTGCCGGGCGGGGTTTTGTCGTTGCCGTCGGTCACCGTGTACCAGCCGCCCAGGGTGATGCCCGAGCGGAACCGGCGCTTGATCTCGACACGCGCACCCTTGTCGCGGGCCAGGAAACGGCCGGCCCGCACCGTCGCCGTCAGTCCCCAGCCCGGGAGCCGGTAATGCAGCGCGCCGAGGGCGGTCACGGTGTCGTAGTCGCGGAATCCGAACATGTCATCGGTGGAACGCTGCCGCAGCCAGTCCACGCTCAGGTCGGTTGCCCAGTTGCCCCGCACGGGCAGGTACAGCACCTGCCCGCCGGCACCGGCAAACATCAGTTCGTAGATACCGGCCGAGGCACGTGCATAGACTCGTTCACGTGGCTGGAAGTACTGGTTCAACATCAACCGGTTCAGCTTGACCCGCCCCCCTCCCTGCAGGTATTCGGCGATGTCCGAACGCACGTGGGTCAGCCGGCTGTTCGATTTCTGCGATACATTGCTGACGTTCTCGTCCAGCGTCACCTCGACGCCGCTGTCGAAAAACAGACCGGTGCTCAACTGGTGCGTGTAATTGATTGCGGTATACAACCGGTAGCGCGCCGCTCCGTTGGGGTCGTTGAAAAACCAGCTGAGGTTGAAGGGTACGATCTGGAAACTGCTCAAATCCTCTCCGTCGCGGCGGAAACTGAGAAAGTGTCCCTCATCGGTGCGTTTTATATCTTCGTACAGGGCCGGCTGATCGTCTGCCGGGATGTCCAGCGATGCGGTAGTCAGCTCCCGAACCGAGCCCGGTTCGGCATAGCGTATTTCCAGGTAGTGATCCAGTTGCGCACGTGACAGCAGGCCGTCGAAGTAACGCTGCAATTTACGGGTATCCGAAAAATGATAGGTCAGCGCCGGCAGACCCTTCTCGGTATAGGTGATACGGATCGATTTGGTGCCGACCGGTCCCAGTGCCAGCAGGATGCGCGCGGCGCGGCCCACCGCGCGACCGGTCTGAGATATGCGGGTGTTGGTCAGGCTGGCGCTGAGCGTGTAACCGTTGAAGCCCAGCCGGATATTCCGGTAATCACGCTCATGCAGCGCGCGCGCCAGGCGCACCGCGTAGCCGGTATCCGCCATCCACCGGTCGATCGATACCTTTGGCGTGTCCCGGGTCCAGGGCGCAGGCTCATGGATTTTGGGGACGAATTCCTTTTTCTCCAGCGGGATGGAAACCCAGGTATTGACCCCCACGTCATCACCGTCCGTGGACAGCTGGGCACCGAGCCAGCCCCACTGGTACTCCATGCCATAGGTCCAGCCACCGTCGCGGTCGTCCGCGCCGGACTCATCGGCGCGGAAATCATTCCTGTAATCGTTGGCATCGTATTCGAGCACCAGGGAAAGGTTGCGGACCCAGGGCACCCGCTGACGCACGCCGCCAAACAGGCCGTCAATGCGATCGGTGCCGTATCCAAGTGTGTAGTCGGCACTGCCCAGGTGCTTGCTCAGCACGCCGTATTTGGCGGAAAAGACTCCGGTGCCGGTAAAGTCCTGGTATCCCAGCGAAAAAGCCGGCAGCCAGCCGTCTTCTTTCAGTAACAGGGCTTTTACATCGAAGGCCTTGTCCTTGAAATCCCCGAAGCCCTTGCCCAGACCGCCATTCAGGCCGCGGATAATCGTGTACCGCCCGGAAAACTCCAGGCGCGGCAACAGGGTGATACTGCTCCAGATCGGCAGGTAGGGACGGAAGTAACTGGTACCGAAGCGCAGTGTGCCGTCCGGCTCGATGCGCGCATCCGGCATGTTGATCAGGCCGGTCTGGCCGGAAGTACTGGGCTCAGCGACAGCAGGTGGATGAATGGCGGCGGCCAGCATTACCGGCGCCAACAGGCGGCCG
>DRQL01000206.1 GCA_011371465.1 Gammaproteobacteria bacterium
CCGCTATGGTTGCCTGCGTTGATGGACTACGTACTGGCGATCGACCAGGGCACGCACGCCAGCCGGGCGTTGCTGCTGGATCAGGACGGTCAGGTGGTGGCGCGCAGCCTGCACCCGGTCGCGCTTGTGCGCCCGCAGCCCGGGCGGGTTGAACAGGATATCGGGCAGCTCTTCGCCGCCACGCAGGCCGCCGTACAGGCGGTATTGCAGACGCTTGCCGGCCCCCGGCGCGACGCAGTGCGCGCCTGCGGCATCACGACCCAACGCTCCACCGTCGCGGCCTGGCAGGCGGACGGAACGCCGCTGTCCCCCGCCATCAGCTGGCAGGATACGCGCGGCAGCCGGCAGGTCGAGCGCCTGCAGGACAAGGCTGAAAGCATCCGTGCCCTGTCCGGCTTGCCGCTGTCCGCCCACTATGGCGCCAGCAAGCTGCACTGGCTCTGCCGGCAGGCAGGGCTACCGGCCGACACACGCATGGGTCCGCTGGCCGCCTGGCTGCTGCAATGCCTGACCCGGGAACACCGCTTCGCCGTGGATCACAGCAATGCACAACGCATGCAACTGCTGGATATTCACAGGCTCGAATGGTCAGCGGAACTCGCCGACTGTTTCGGGGTGCCCCTGGCGTACCTGCCACCCTGCCGCCCGGTTCGATACGCGTACGGCACCCTGCACTGGCACGGCATCCCGGTGACCGCCCTGTGCGGGGACCAGAATGCCGCCTGGTACGGCTCAGGCCGGCCGGACCGCAACACAGCGCTGGTCAACCTGGGCAGCGGCGCTTTTATCCTCGCAGCGCAGACGGCGGCGACGGCACCTGCGACACTGCTGTCCAGCCTTGCCAGCAGTGACCGGGCGCATCGCGAATACCTGCTGGAGGGCACCGTCAACGGCGCCGGCAGCGCCCTACAGTGGCTGCAGGACCGCTGGCCGGACGAAGACATCCAGCGGCAACTGCCACACTGGCTGGAGCAGGTAGACGAGCCGCCGCTGTTCCTGAACAGTGTAGGGGGACTGGGGTCGCCCTGGTGGTGCCAGGGACCGGCACCCGGGTTTGTACCGGGCGGAGACATGCCCGGTGTGGCAGAAGCCGCGGTCGCGGTGGCCGAGAGCATCCTGTTCCTGGTCCAGTACAACCTCGAATGCATGCGGCAACCACAGGAACTCAATGTTCTGCGCGTCAGCGGCGGCCTGTCGCAACTCGACGCCCTGTGCCGGAAGCTCGCCAGCCTCAGCGGGCTGCCGGTACAGCGCCTGGATGACCCGGAAGCCAGTGCACGCGGTATTGCCTGGCTCGCGGCGGGCCGCCCGCCGGACTGGCAGGCTCCACAGGCCCTGGAAACCTTTGCTCCCGTGCCCGATACGGCCCTTGCCGACCGCTACGCGCGATTCATTGAACAACTTCGCGCCCGGGTCGATACCCCTGTCAATGAGTAACGAAGCCATCCCGCAACTGGTCGCCCACCGCGGCTATATGGCGCAGTACCCGGAAAACACCTGGGCCGCGCTGGAAGCCGCCCTGGAGGCAGGCGCCTGCTGGCTCGAATTCGACGTACAAAGGTGCGCGGACGGGCATTTCATCCTGCTCCACGACGCGGATTTCAGCCGTACCGGCGGCGATCCGCGTTCCGTGTTTGCGCTCGATCCGTCCGCCCTGCAGGCCATCAGCGTGCACGAACCCGATCGACTCGGCCAGCGGTTCTTCCCCATGACAGCGCCCGGCCTCGAAACCGTGCTGCGGCAGCTGGCGACCTTCCCGGCCGCGCACGCGCTGGTGGAGATCAAGGATGAAAGCCTGGAACGGTGGGGCATGGAAAACGTCCTGGATGCCCTGCTGGCCATCCTCGCCCCCTTCCGGCAGCAGTGTACGCTGATCGCCTACAGTGATACCGCCCTGTCGTATGCACAGCAGCGGAGCGAACTGGGCATCGGCTGGGTGCTGCGCCACTACGACCCGTGGCACCTGCAGCGGGCCCGGCAACTGCAGCCCCGTTTTCTCATCTGCAATGAACGCAAGATACCCGCGGGAGAGACGCCCTGGCGCGGCGACTGGCAGTGGATGCTGTATGACATCACTGATCCGGAACAGGCCCTGCAGTGGGCGACACGTGGCGTGACCCTGATTGAAACGCGGGACATCGGTGCCATGCTGCAGCACCCGCTGCTCGCCCGCAAGGCCTGCCGGCATGGACTGTGATGTACTGGTCATCGGCGCCGGTATCCACGGCGCCGGCGTCGCGCAGGCAGCGGCCGCCGCGGGTTACCGCACCCTGCTGCTGGAGCAGTATGCGCAGCCGGCGGCCGGCTCGTCGAGCCGCTCGTCCAAGCTCGTCCACGGCGGCCTGCGCTACCTGGAAAGCGCGCAGTTCCGCCTGGTGCGTGAATGCCTGGTGGAACGCGAACGCCTGCTGCACAACGCACCGCACCTGGTCACACTCACCCCCTTCCACATCCCCGTCTACCGGCACACCCGGCGACGTGCGTGGCAGATCCGGCTGGGACTGAGCCTGTACGCGCTGCTGGGCGGCAAGGGCTTTCAACAGCTGCCCGTGTCTGCCTGGCCCGGTCTCGACGGGCTGCGCACCGACAACCTGGATGCGGTATTCCGCTATTACGATGCGCAAACCGATGATGCGCAACTCACCCGTGCGGTACTGGCCTCCGCCACAATGCTTGGCGCCGAAATCCGCTACCAGTGCCGCGTTGAACGCGTAGTGTGCGACACTGACCAGTGTTCGGTTGCCTGCCAGGGAAATGACACTGGTGGCGAAATCAGTACAAGGGTGCTGGTCAACGCCGCCGGCCCCTGGGTCAACCGCGTACTGGAGCGTACGGAACCCCTTGCACGCTCGCTGGAAATCGACCTGGTACAGGGAGCACACCTGGTGATCCCGGGCAGGCTGAGCCAGGGCATGTATTACCTGGAAGCCCCGCAGGACGGACGCGCTGTGTTTGTAATGCCCTGGAAAGACCACATCCTGCTGGGAACCACCGAATCCCTGTTTACCGGCAACCCGGAGGAGGTTCGACCACTGGATAGTGAGACCAGCTACCTGCTGGAGGTCTATAACCACTACTTCGCGCAGACACTGGCGGCCGCGCAGGTCATCGACGCCTTTGCCGGTCTTCGCGTGTTGCCCAGGACCGACCACGCCGCCTTCCATCGTTCCAGGGATACCCTGTTGCACGTGGACAGGGACCACTGTCCGCAGGTACTGAGTATCTACGGGGGCAAACTGACCTCATACCGCGCGACTGCCGAGAAAGTCATACGGCAACTGGCACCCTGGTTACCATCACGGCAAAGACAGGCCGACACGCGCACGCTGCGCCTGCCGTGATCACCGCCGGACAGGACCTTCTTCTACGCTGTATAGTGAGACAGCAGGTCGATATCCTGCATCACTCCTCGATCAGCGGCAGCGTCTCACCTTCACGCCGGGGCGGTTTCAGGCCGATCTGCAGGTAGGCGTTACGCGTTGCCATGCGCCCGCGCGGTGTGCGGATGATGTAGCCCTGCTGGATCAGGTAGGGCTCCAGCACGTCTTCTATGGTGCCTTTTTCTTCGCCGATCGCCGCCGCCAGGTTATCCACGCCCACCGGCCCGCCGTCAAACTTTTCAATGATGGTGCGCAGCAGGCGCCGGTCCTGGGCATCGAAACCCTGCGTGTCGACGTCCAGCATCTGCATGGCGCGCTCGACCACCGCGGCGGACACCACGCCCTGCGCCTTGATTTCCGCGTAGTCGCGCACGCGGCGCAGCAGGCGATTGGCGATACGCGGTGTACCGCGCGAGCGTTTGGCCAGGGCCAGCGCGCCTTCTTCGTCCACCTGGATACCCAGGATATGCGCCGAGCGCTTCAGAATGGTGGCCAGGTCACGGCTGTTGTAGAACTCCAGGCGCTGCACGATGCCGAAACGGTCCCGCAACGGCGAGGTCAGCAAACCCGCACGCGTGGTCGCACCGACCAGGGTGAACGGCGGCAGGTCCAGTTTGATGGAGCGCGCCGCCGGTCCTTCGCCAATCACGATGTCCAGCTGGTAGTCTTCCATGGCCGGGTAGAGGATTTCCTCCACCACCGGGCTGAGACGGTGTATCTCGTCCACGAACAGGACATCGTGCGGTTCCAGGTTGGTAAGCAGCGCCGCCAGGTCGCCCTGTTTTTCCAGCACCGGACCGGCGCTGTGGCGCAGGTTGGCACCCATTTCGTTGGCGATGATATGCGCCAGGGTGGTTTTACCCAGCCCCGGGGGGCCGAAAATGAGCACATGATCCAGTGCATCACTCCTGCGCCGCGCCGCCTCGATGAAAATCTCCATCTGCTCGGTAACCTGGGGCTGCCCCACGTAGTCCGCCAGCGTTTTGGGACGGATAGCACGGTCCAGGGCCTCGTCCTCCTTTGAGGCGCCGGCGGTCACAATGCGGTCAGGCTCGATCATGCCACTGAGGATACAGGCTGGAACGGGCCCGGTACAGGGTGTGCTCAGGGCGCCGTGTAGACCCCGGAGTCCGGGTGAAAAGCCAGCCAGGCGAACCAGTAGCTGATGGTAGAGGGAAACTCGCTGCCGTCCGCCGCGAGCACCCGGCCGGTGCGGTTGTGCCGGTCGTAACGCACCTGTACTTCGCGCCCTGCAACGCGATCCTGCAGGACCCCTTCCGTGCGCGACAATTCGCTGAACGGGTACGCCTTGTGGACATCACCCACACTCAGGCCAATGACCGGTTCCTTGGGGGGATAGCGCGTATCCGTATGACGGACCGGGAAATACAGTTCAGGGCTGTCTTCATAGCCGGCGTACGGCGAACGCGTATAGTCACGCCGGCTACCGGTATCGGTGGACAACACCAGCGTGTCCGGGTGCCGGCTGCGCCAGTCCTGCCAGCTGGTGTGGTCCATCGCAATCTGCTGCAGGCGCCGGCCACGTAACGGCCCGCTGATGGCCTGCTTCATCAGTTGTGACCAGAGCGAATCGGTCTCGCGGTCGTAGAGCAGCACATCGCTGTTGTACAGCAGGCCCGAGACGCCAAAACTCCGTGCTGATCCGTCAGCGGAGGCCAGGAAAGCCATACCGGTTCCGCATAACGGGCAATAGCTGACCACTACCGCCTCGCGGCCGTAGCGGTCGTTGACGATTTCGTGGTAGTTGAGGATACGGACCGCATAGGCCTTGCGTATCCCGTTGCGGTCGATGCCCAGCACGCGGTCGTCGTCAGCCAGGAAATCCGCCTGCACGGCGCTGACAAAATGCGGGTGGTCGATGGCAGGGATCCCGTCGCGTCGCGGGCCACCCGGTTTGATCTCCCCGACCGGCACCAGCGATGCGCTGAGATCAAAGCCGTTCGTGGGGCCGGCATACAGGTAACGCGGCCCGAAATAGTAACCCAGCCCGGCCACCAGCAAGGGGTATATTATCCAGCGTGACCATTGCCCCCGGATCAACCGGAATTGCAGGAATGACACCACCTGTCGATACCCCATGCACGGCTCCCAGCGCTGCTACCAGACCCTTTGACCCGGCAACCGGGCACAAGTTCGCGTGAGGACATGGCATCGGTATCGCCAGATCAAGACCGTCTGCCGCAGGGATGCGGCAGTCGAGCGGCCAGGGATGGCAGGTTTTGCGTGTCTTGATCTGGCGATACCGATGCCATGTCCGGGCCAGACCTCAGCTATGTTAGTTGCAGATTAACGGGACAGCGGTGACCACCGGCAAAAACTCTCGTCTACCTTGACCGGTCGCTCTTGTCGTCTACGCTTGGGGTGCTGTACCGGTTTTGCGCCGCACCAAATGGAGAGATACATGACAAGACAATTCAATATCGACGGGAAGGTCATAGAAACCAACGAACAGGGCTTCCTGTGTAACCTGGACGACTGGAGTGAAGCATTCGCCGAGGCGCTGGCGAAAGAGGAAGGCATCAAACTGTTTGTCGACCACTGGGAACTGATCGGCTACTTCCGCGAGTACTACGAGGAACACCAGAAGTGCCCGACCATGCACACCATGGTGGTCACGCTGGGCAAGGGCAAGGGCGACCAGTTCCACGACCAGAAGGCCTACGAGCAACACATCTACAGTCTGTTTCACACCGACCCGGTGCACGAACTCTGCAAGCTGGCCGGACTGCCGATGCCACCGCCGGATACCTGAGCCTTAGGGCCTGTTAACAGGCCCTAGTTCTGTACCGTGGCCTGCAGGGCGGTTCTTATAATGTCTTCGGTGGCCAGCTCACGCGTCTCGACGGCACGCACCATGCGACTGGCATCCTGGGGCTTGTAGCCCAGCGCAACCAGGGCGCTGACCGCTTCCTCGACCGGGTTGGCAACATCCGGCGGCGCTGACGACGCCGGGCCGGTCGTGGCACCGCCGGTATCCCAGTCCGCCAGCCGGTCGCGCATTTCCACCACCAGCCGCTCGGCGGTCTTTTTACCCACACCAGGCAGCTTGACCAGGGATGCTGTATCGCCGGCCTGCACACAGGCGGCAAACACGCCGGCGTCCATGCCCGACAGGATGGTCAGCGCCATTTTTGCCCCGACGCCGTTTACCTTGATCAGGGTGCGGAACAGGGTGCGGTCGGAAAGCTTGCTGAAGCCGTACAGGGTGTGCGCATCCTCACGCACTGCGAGGTGGGTAAACAGGGTAATGGTTTCACCCACCGCCGGTAAGTCGTAGAAGGTGGTCATGGGCGCGTTGACTTCGTAACCGACGCCCTGCACCTCCAGCAACAGACCGGGTGGCTGCTTTTCGCGCAACACGCCGCGCAGGAAGCCGATCACCGCAGGCGCCCCCCGCTCAGCCGTGTCGCCCGCGTTACGCGCTGCAGGGCCTGGTTACGAAAACGGTGGCACAGGGCGATCGCCAGGGCGTCGGCGGCATCCGCCTGGGGCGTTTCCGCCAGGTTCAGCAACACCCGCACCATGTGCTGCACCTGCTGCTTGTCGGCAGCGCCCTTGCCGACCACCGCCTGCTTGATCTCGCGCGGCGCGTACTCGGCCACCGGCAGGTCGGAAGTGACTGCTGCACAGATCGCCGCACCGCGCGCCTGGCCCAGTTTCAGGGCGGAATCGGCGTTGCGGTGCATGAAAACACTTTCAATGGCAAACTGCTGTGGTCGGAACTCGCTCATCAGTTCACTCAGTTCACGAAAGATCAGGCCCAGCCTGTCTGGCAGGGTATCGCCCGAAACCTGCAGGCAACCGCTGGCCACGTAGCGGGAGGCATTGCCCTCGCAGTCGATCAGCCCGTAGCCGGTCAGGCGCGAGCCGGGGTCGATACCCAGTATGCGGATCACGGCAACCCGGCTTAGAGCTCGGCCAGGATTTCCGCGGATATATCCGCGTTGGAGTACACCTCCTGCACGTCGTCCAGTTCCTCCAGCACATCGATCAGTCGAATCATCTTTTCGGCATCCGCCCGGTTCAGCGGCGTGGTGTTTTCCGCGCGCATGGTCACCTCCGCCTGCTCCGGTTCGAACCCCGCGGCCACCATCGCTTCCCGGACACTGACAAAATCTTCCGGGCTGGTCAGCACATCAATGGAACCGTCATCGTTGCTCACCACGTCATTGGCACCGGCCTCCAGCGCCGCTTCCATGATACTGTCCTCGTCACTGCCCGCCGGGTAGGAAAGCACCCCGGTCTGCACAAACTGGAAAGCCACCGAGCCGCTGGTACCCAAGTTGCCACCCGCCTTGGTGAACGCGTGACGCACCTCGGACACCGTCCGGTTGCGGTTGTCCGTCATGCAATCGACCATCACCGCAACCCCGCCCGGGCCATAGCCCTCGTAACGGATCTCGTCGAAATTCTCGCCATCCTGCGCCCCGGAACCGCGCTTGATGGCGCGCTCGATGGTGTCCTTGTTCATGTTGGCGCCCAGCGCCTTGTCCACCGCCAGCCGCAGCCGCGGGTTGGCTGCCGGGTCAGCGTCCCCGGTGCGGGCCGCCACGGTGATTTCCCGTATCAGCTTGGTGAAAATCTTGCCTCGCTTGGCATCCTGGGCCTTCTTGCGGTGCTGAATATTGGCCCATTTACTGTGTCCGGCCATGCCTGCCTCACTGAAAATTGCAACTGGGCGGGATTCTAGC
>DRQL01000207.1 GCA_011371465.1 Gammaproteobacteria bacterium
AGGCTCCGGTTGCCAGCACCAACGTATGCAGGCTTCTCCCGGCACTTCTACGCACAGCTTCTTTTTTCATACCCACCTCCTCAATGTATTTTTATAGGTTTGCATCAAAATTCCTTCAAACGGTGGCCAGCATCTCCGCTGGCGCCGTATATGGCCCCACATCAAACATCTTGTTACGGTCGCACATACCTTCGTAAACCTTGCGTATCTCCCGTACATGCCGGATTGCGCTGTCCACGCTGTCGCGTGGCACACGAAAATCCTCAATGGCACAATCCCCTGTGTAACCGCTCTCCCTGATCAGGAAAATCAGGTATGGCCAGTCGAGCATGCCCTGCTGCATGGCCGCCCACTCCCAGGTCCACCCCTCTTCAGACACTCTCCAGCTCACGTTTTTTACATGCACATTGGCAATGTGGTTACTGATCAGGGACAGGCCGTATTCCCAGTCTTCCTTGCCTTCCACCATCATATTGGCGGGGTCGAAGGTAATCCCCACGTGGCCGGGATCCAGGTCCCGGACCAGCATGAAGGCGCTGCTGAAGCTGCTCATCACCGTGCCCCAGTGCAGTTCCAGTAGCACCCGGATGCCTGCATTCCCTGCCTGCTCCTCCAGCCTCGACAGGGACAACTTCAGCGCATTGATCAACTCGTGCGGTCCGAGATGGCTCTGGTAGGACGGAATTGCCTCACTGATGTTGGCCTGGCTGGCTACTGCAGCGTGGGCCGCCCTGGGCAGCACCACCCGGACCTGCGGAACCTGCATTCGCCTGGCTGCATCGATCAACGCATCGACAGCCGGCTCATCCTCGATCGGTATATACGAATTAAGAACTGCGAGTTTCAGGCCGGCATCAGCGACCGTGCGCGCTACTCGCGGGCCATTTCCTGTCAGCTCACCCAGGCTCTGGTGGTAACTGTCCGCCACGCGCAGCTCTATGCCACTGCACCCGGATGCAACCGCAATATCCAGGGACTGCTGGAAATCAAAGCCGGGAAGAGTCGATGTACACAAGTTCATTTACAACCTCCATTTATCTGCAACAACGTTCCATGGCCGACAACTGCCTTCCGTCGGGCGGCCCTGACCCGGCTGTACTGCTTCAACGCCATTCGTCGGATGTTTCTCCTGCCCACCCCTGCGGAATGAACCTGCTGATGTCCACTTCCTCAAACCTGGCGCGCTGAAAACGTTCCCGCATGCGGTAGGGAACCGTGCAGTCGAATATGGTTTTACAGGACACTCCGTCCGTGGCGATCGAAGCACTGAAATCCGGTGATTGTGAAGGATCGAGCGGATGACAGCGCACACCGGGAATAAACACCGTACTTGCATCCCCCTGGTAACGCGTTGTCATGGCCCATAACACGTCGTTACTGTCGAAGATATTCACGTCTTCATCGACGAGGATGACATGCTTTAACTCGGAAAATGCAGCAAACGCCGTCAGTGCAGCCTGCCGTTGGCGGCCCTCATCGCGTATCGAATGCTTGCGGAACTGCATCACCGCCAGGTACTTGCCACCACCGGCAGAGTGCGCGTACACATTGCGCAGACGCCCCGGCATGCTGCTCTCGACCAGACGAAGAATGCTTGCCTCCGTGGGAATCCCTGCGAGGTTGACGTGCTCTTCCCCGGGACCAATGATCGTTTGCAGGATCGGGTTCAGGCGGTGGGTGACCGCAGTAACGCGTATTACCGGTAACCGGGTCTGCGCCTCGCCCAGATACCCCGGAAATTCGGGCATGGCGTAGCCCGTACCGGTATTGATATCTTCGCGTATCCTCTCCCCGGGAAGTATCTCACCCTCGATGACAATCTCTGCGCGGGCGATCGCCTTTGCCCTGACCGACACGCAATCCACCAGCTCCACCGGGAAGCCCCGCATCCCGCCGGCTATGGTGAGCTCGTCAAATCCAAGTGGCGTGGTTGGCGGTTCGAAACAGGCACTGAGATAGATGGCCGGATCAAGCCCCATGTTGATGGAGACCGGCAACGGCTTGCCGGCCTCTTCTGCCTTGATCCTGAACTGATCGATATGGCGGCCGGGTACAAAAAACACGCTCAGCCGGTCCGGACCCTGTACACACAGACGATGGATAGTAACGTCCGCCTCGCCGGTTTCGGGATCCTCCGCGCGGATGAGCCCCATGTTGAAGTAGGGGCCCGCATCGTTACGTGTGTTCGTAGGGGCGGGAATCAGCTTCCTGATATCAATCGGCGCACGGTGAACGCGCTGCTGGCAGGGCGCCTGTCCCGGTTTTACCATGACCGGCGCGAGTGGATGTTCCAGGGCCTGCAACAGGTCAAACGGCAGGCGATCCACGCTTGAATTGACCAGCATGGCCGTACGCTTCCGGCTGGCCAGCATGCCCGTCAGCACACGCATGTCGTAACCCCTGACCCGTTCAAACAGCATCGCCGGCCCGATACGGGTTGGCGGCGCTACCGGCGTACCCGCCCCGATCTGCCGGTAAACACCGGCCAGTTCGGCATTGGCGTCGACCGGCTCACTGGTTGTCAGGAGCTGCCCTTGCCGGGACTCGAGCAGTGCCAGGGCGGATCGCAGATCACAAACCGCTGCTGATGACACTTCAGGAATACAACTCATGAATAAACCCGAGCCTGCACCAGGAACAGGTGACCCGCCATAGACCGGCAACGTTCAAATTCCGTGTTATCTCTCACGCGAATACAGTGTGCATGACCATCATCCGTGACCCGTTTCATTACACGAACGTACCCGTCGGTGATTTTCCTGCCGCCCGACGGTTTTTCGGGCGCACGCGCATTCGGGAAAACGGTATGCGCTTGGCGGCACCACGCACACGGCCGGTATCTTGAATGAATTTTCAGCACAGGATCACGTTTCACCACCGGGTTGGCACCTCATCACCCACCCGGACACGTTCCGGTCGTCTCGATAAACCACAGGGAGCGCGGGAAGCGCGTTACCTGCCGAGTGTATTGTCAATCTTTCCATTCCTGTTACAACCCTCCATGACCGTTCCAGGTGGCAGACTCCCGGGTAAGGAGTCAGTTGCCTGAGATTGATTGGCATTCTAGAATGGGCGTCCTATAACAACAATGCACATAGTTAATAAATATGTGTTCTGCTAATTGGAACAATTCAGGGAGGGGAGGAAGGAAGCACCATGGATGACCTGAGAAGGATGGTTATATTTTCTCACGTGGTAGAAGCAAAAAGCTTCTCGGCCGCAGCACAACGACTCGGTATCGCAAAATCAGCAGTCAGTCGCCACATTACCCTGCTGGAGAAAAGCGTTGGCGTACGCCTGCTGAACCGCACCACACGCAGTCTCAACCTGACCGAGATCGGTGAAACCTACTACCAGGGTTGCGCACGTATTGTTGCCGAAGCAGAAGAGGTAACCCGGCGTATCAGCACCCTGCAGGACCAGATGTCCGGCACACTGCGGGTGGCCAGCCCGATTGTTCTGGGCAAGCGCTACATAGCGCCGTTGCTGGCCGACTTTGTTCAACAGCACCAGTCACTGCATGTCGAACTGGTACTGGAAGACCAGGTCGTGGATATGGTCGAATCGGGTATCGACGTAGGCGTTCGCGTTGGCTGGCTCAAGGACTCCATGCTGCTGGCACGCAAGATCGCGGAATCACCACGCCTGTTATGCGCTTCCCCTGGTTACATTGAACGCATGGGAAAGCCGGAACACCCCGAACAGCTGACCAGCCACGACTGGATTATATTTACCCTGCTGCCCACTCCGTACCACTGGACGTTTGTAAAAAACAAATCGGAGAAGCGCATCCAGGTCAAGGGCAAGGTGAAAACCAACAACGCGGATGCCGTACGTTCCTTCCTGTTGAACGGCACAGGACTGGCAGCATTGTCCAGTTTCCTGGTTGCAGACGACATAAAGAAAGGCCGCCTGGTACAACTTCTGCCGGACTACAACTGTGGCAGCGCAGGCATCTATGCGGTCTACCAGGATCGTCGCTACCAGCAGGCCAAGGTGCGTTTGTTCATCGACTACATTAACGAACAGTTTGCGGGCCTGCTGCCGGGCTAGCAGACCCGGCACCGGCATGCGCAGACCT
>DRQL01000208.1 GCA_011371465.1 Gammaproteobacteria bacterium
AAATAGGACGTCCTGGACGGTCTCGATACCGAAGGCAGCGAGTTTTTGCGCGGACTTCGGCCCTACACCGCGCAGTGCCGACACCGCCAGCGTATCCAGCGAGTTCTCCCTGGCAGGCAAGGCGCTCAGTCGTTGAGCACCAGCACGGCGTCCATCTCCACGCCCGCATCTTTCGGCAACGCGGCCACGCCAACGGCGGCCCGTGCCGGGTACGGCTCCCGGAAGTATTCGGCCATGACCTGGTTCACCAGCGGGAAATGCCCGAGGTCAGTCAGGAAGATGTTGAGCTTGATGATATCGGCCAGGCTGCCGCCGGCCGCCTCGCAGACCGCGGACAGATTGTCGAACACGCGCCGGACCTGCGCTTCCATATCGCCTTCGACCATCTCCATGGTTTCCGGCACCAGCGGGATCTGCCCGGACAGGTAGACTGTGTTGCCGCTTTTCACGGCCTGTGAATAGGTGCCGATCGCCTGTGGCGCCTGCTGCGTATGGATGACACTGCGTGGCATGTTTTCTCCTTTGCGGTTAGTTCCTGCTGCGACTGATGCGCATTACCGAGGGCAACTTGCGGATACAGCGTATCACCCTCGCCAGGTGCCTGCGGTCGCGCACGGTCACGGTAAAGTTCATGGAGGTATCGAGACCGTCGCGCTCTTCAATCGATACGTTTTCAATATTGGAGCCGGCTTCGGAAATCTCGGCGGCGATGGTCGCCAGTACGCCTTTCTGGTTGGAAACGTCCACGCGAATCTCGGCCGGGAACTCGCCTTCGATGTCCGGTTCCCATTCCACGTCGATCCATTTGTCCGGCCGGCTGCGGTACTCGCTCAGGTTGTTGCAGGTCTCGGTATGGATCACCAGGCCGCGCCCCGCACTGATAAAGCCGACGATGGCATCCCCGGGGATCGGCCGGCAGCAACGCGCAAAATGTACCACCATGCCTTCGGTACCGCGGATCGCCAGCGGCTTGCTGTGTTCTTTTTCCGGCGAGCGTTCACCGCCACCCTTCTCCTGCGGTACCAGCCGGCGCGCCACCAGCATGGCCATACGGTTGCCGATCCCGATATCCGCGAACAGGCCTTCCCGGCTTTTGAAGCCGCAGTCTTCCATCAGCTGCTCAAACTGTTCATCACTCACCTCGGCCAGCGAACTGCTGGTATTGTGCAGCGCCTTGTCGAGCATGCGTTTCCCCAGCTCGGTGGCTTCGTCGTTCTGCAGGTTCTTCAGGTAATGGCGGATATTGGAACGGGCCTTGGCGGGGGTCACGAAATTCAGCCAGGCGGGGTTGGGGTGCGCACCGGTGGCAGTAATGACCTCGACCGTCTGGCCATTCAGTAGCGGCGTGCGCAGGGGGGCGAGGCGACGGTCAATCTTGGCAGCGATACAGGTATTGCCCACGTCCGTATGCACGGCATAGGCAAAATCCACGGCGGTCGCGCCGCGCGCCAGTTCCAGGATATCCCCTGCCGGGGTAAACACGTAGACCTCGTCCGGGAACAGGTCGATTTTCACGTTCTCGAGAAACTCCAGGGAGTTGCCCGCGTTGCGCTGCATCTCCAGCAGTTCGCGCAGCCACTCGCGTGCGCGTGCCTGGGCATTGTTGCTGCTGCCCTTGTCGCTGCTCTTGTACAGCCAGTGCGCCGCGATGCCGGACTCGGCCACCCGTTCCATGTCCTCGGTACGGATCTGCACTTCAATGGGCACGCCGTAGGGGCCGAACAGCACGGTATGCAGGGACTGGTAGCCGTTGGTTTTCGGGATGGCAATGTAGTCCTTGAACTTGCCGGGCACCGGTTTGTACAGGTTGTGCATCATCCCCAGCACGCGGTAGCAGGTGTCCACGTTATCGACAATGATGCGGAAGGCGTAGACGTCGAACACCTCGGTAAACGAACCCACCCGGTCGCGGATTTTCTTGTACAGGCTGTACAGGTGTTTCTGGCGGCTGAGCAGGCGGCACTGCAGCTGCTCCTGTTCGATGCGCTGCAGAATGACCGATTCGATCTTGTTGAGGATTTCCTTGCGGTTGCCGCGCGCCTTTTTCACCGCGTTTTCCAGCACCCGGTAGCGCATCGGGTACAGCGAGGCAAAGCCCAGGTCTTCCAGCTCCAGGCGCAGCTGGTTCATGCCCAGCCGGTTGGCGATAGGCGCATAGATTTCCAGGGTCTCGCGCGCAATGCGCCGGCGCTTTTCGCTGCGCATCACGCCCAGGGTGCGCATGTTGTGCAGACGATCGGCCAGCTTCACCAGGATGACGCGGATGTCGCGCACCATGGCCAGCATCATCTTGCGGAAGTTCTCTGCCTGCGCTTCGGCCTGGCTTTCGAACTTGATCTGGGTAAGCTTGCTGACGCCGTCGACCAGTTCGGCCACTTCTTCACTGAACTCGCTGGTGACCGCTTCCTTGGGCGTGCCGGTATCCTCGATGACATCGTGCAGGATACCGGCGATGATGCTCTCGGCATCCATGTGCATTTCCGCGAGAATGCGCGCCACCGCAATGGGATGGTAGATGTAGGGCTCCCCGGAGATGCGGCGCTGACCTTCGTGCGCTTCCGCGCCGAACAGGTAGGCGCGGTAGATCTCCCGTACCTGTTCCGGTTCCAGGTAGGATTCCAGCAGGTCGCAGAGATCACTGATCAGGAACCGTGATTCATCCCGCTCGCTAAGGGGTTGAGGCGTGGCCATGCTTCCAGATAATAGGTGAAATACCGCCCACCGCAACCGAAAAAGCCGCTTCGGCGGTGTGCTGAAGCGGCTTGCTGTTCAGGTATACCGGTCGCCCGGGAAGCGAATCAGATGTCCGGCGGCGGTGTGGGTGCCTGCGGCGGGTTCTCTGCCGCTTCGGCGGCTTCGACCGCGGCGATCAGCACATCTTCTTCTGTGGTTTCTTCTTCGGGCGCTTCGTCGAGAATACTGGCGGTGATGTAGTTTTCCGCGATTTCCCGCAACGCTACCACCGTGGGCTTGTCATTCTCCCACTCCACGAACGGCTCGGCGCCCCTGGCGAGCTGGCGCGCGCGCTTGGTGGCCACCAGCACCAGCTGGAAGCGGTTATCAACCTTGTCGAGACAATCTTCTACGGTGACGCGTGCCATATCATTTCCATCGTTGCAGACCCTTCAGGGCGCGCAAGTGTACTCGAATCAGCCGGCGGGTTCCAGCAAGCCCCTCAATTCACTGGCATATCGCTGCTTCTGGGCCTCGCTGCGCAGGCGCCGGCTGCGGAACAGGGCAATGAGCTCTTCCAGCGCGGTGGCAAAATCATCATTGAAGATGAGGTAATCAAACTCGTCGTAGTGCGACATCTCGCTGACTGCGTCGGCCATGCGGCGGTTGATCACCTCTTCGCTGTCCTGGCCTCGCCCGGTCAACCGCTCCCGCAGCGCCTCCCGGCTGGGCGGCAGGATGAACACCCGGACGGCTTCCGGAAAGGCCCGGTACACCTGGCGCGCACCCTGCCAGTCGATTTCCAGGATCACGTCGGCCCCCGAATCCAGTTTCTCCAGCACCGTGGCACGACGGGTTCCGTAATAGTTATCAAACACCTGGGCGTGTTCCAGGAACTCGCCATCCGCCACCAGGCGCTCGAATTCCTCACGGGTGACGAAGTGGTAATCGACACCGTCCTGTTCACCGGGGCGCGCAGCGCGGGTGGTATGGGAAACGGACACGGTGACATCCGCCAGTTTGTCCAGCAATGCCTTGACCAGGCTGGTTTTTCCGGCACCGGACGGCGCGGAAATGATGTACAGGGTACCTATCGACATGATGCTATCTCTTTGAAAAACGTTAAACGCCGGTGATTTATTCTACGTTCTGCACCTGTTCCCGCATTTGCTCGATCAATACCTTCAGTTCGACCGACGCCGCGGTAGTCTCACCGTCGGCGGATTTGGAACCCAGGGTGTTGGCCTCGCGGTTGAACTCCTGCATCAGGAAATCCAGGCGCCGTCCCACCGGCCCGTCGCGGTCCAGTACGCGGCGTGTCTCGACCACGTGTCCCGCGAGCCGGTCCAGCTCCTCATCGACATCCATTTTCTGCAACAGGAACAACAGTTCCTGCTCCAGCCGGTCGTTGTCGACCCGGGTATCCAGGTCCGAGAGCCGCGCCTGCAGCTTGTCACGGATCCGCGCCTGTACCTGCGGCAGGCGCTCACGCACTTTTTCTACCTGTTGTTCGATCCCGTCCAGCCGGGTAACGAGCAGCGCGCGGATCTTTTCACCCTCGCGTTCGCGCGTCGCCACCAGCTCGTCCAGTGCCTGGTCGAGCAGTTCCAGCGCAAAGGCCTGCAATGGTTCGGTCTCGGGCTCCGGGTCGCGCACCACGCCGGGCCAGCGCAGCAGCTCCATGACGCCCGGTGAAGCGGCTTCCGACGAGCGCGTTTCAATCTCCCGGCAGGCATCCAGTACCGCCTTGAGGCGGTCAAGGTCCAGTTCCAGCGAATCCGCCAGTTGTACCGAAACACGCCAGCGCAGTACGCACTCCAGCTTGCCGCGGCCAAGGCGGGCACTGACCCGCTCGCGCACCTGCGGCTCCAGGGCGCGCAGTTCGTCGGGCAGCCGCACGAACATTTCCAGGTAGCGGTGGTTGACCGATCTCAGCTCCCAGGTCAGCTCGGTACCGGCTTTTTCAGCGCCGATCCGTGCAAACGCCGTCATACTGCGCATCATCTCAAGTCACTCCGTTTCCCTGCCGTTAAGGCACAATGCAACAAACTGTTTTTGTGAAGGATTTCACCCACTGACCGCGGTCACCGCAGGTCGACAGTCTAGAGGATCATGGCGAAAAAGCTAGACAGCCTGAAACCCGGCACCTGCCTGGATGGATACAAGCTGGAAAAAACGCTGGGCGGTGGCGGCTTCAGTGTGGTCTACCGTGCCCGCCAGCTGAACAACGATCGCCGCGTCGTCATCAAGGAATACATCCCCAACAAACTGGCCAAACGCGACCGCAGCGGTCAGGTGCGAGCCCGCAACGAACGAACGGAGGGCCGCTTCAACCGGGGCCGTAAACTGTTCTTCCAGGAAGCCAGCACCCTGGCGACCCTCAAGCACACCAACATTGTCGACGTGTTCAATTTCTTCCAGGCCAACGGTACCGTGTACATGGTCATGGAGTACCAGGAAGGTGAAAACCTGCAGAGCTACCTGAAAGCGCGGCGCGGCGGCCTCAGCGAAAAATTCCTGCGCACGGTGTTTCCGCCGCTGCTGGACGGCCTGGAACTGATTCACGCCAACGACCTGCTGCACCTGGATATCAAACCCGGCAACATCCATATCCAGCGCGGCGGCCAGCCGCTGCTGCTGGATTTCGGCGCGGTGCACGGGTTTCCGCAAAGCCGCCAGGAACAGCCCGGGCAGGTCATCAGCCCCGGTTTTTCCCCCATCGAACAGTACGACAGCCGCGGCTACGTGGGACCCTGGACCGACCTGTACGCAATCGGCGCCACCATGCGCGCCTGTATCGAGGGGGCGCCGCCGGTCAATGCCCTCAAACGCCATGAACGGGACAACCTCAAACCGGCCCAATTTGCCTTTCGCGGGCGGTACGCCGACAACCTGCTGCGCGCCATCGACTGGGCCATGGAAGTGGACCCGCTGCTGCGCCCGCAAAGCGTCGCGGAATTCCGCGACGCGCTGACCGCCGACACGGTTCCCGAACCCGAACAGCCCTGCTCGGCGTTCGACCGGCTGGCCAATGTACTGTGGGGGAAGACCCTGCCATGAAAGTCGTTACCGCACTCACCAACCGGCTGGGGAATCGCAGCAACAACCAGGACCGCTGCCTGATCCTGGAGCGGTCCGGGCGCATCCTGCTGGTGGTGGCCGACGGCATGGGCGGACATGCACGCGGCGACCTCGCCGCCCAGACCGCCATCGACAGTCTCAGCCGCAGTTTCCTCGACCGGCGCGGACTCATCGAAGACCCGGAAGGCTTCCTGGAAAACGCCCTGCACTCCGCCCACATCGACGTGGTGGATGCCGGTCGTGCCGAGTACCCCCCGGTCGACCCCCGCACCACCTGCGTGGTCTGCCTGGTGCAGGGCGACCAGGCCTGGTGGGCGCACCTGGGAGACAGCCGCCTGTACCTGCTGCGTGCCGGCACCCTGCTCACCCGCACGCGCGACCACACCCCGGTCGAGGAACTGCTCCGCAACGGCGCCATCGCTGCAGAGGACCTGCGCACCCACCCGTTGCGAAACAGCGTCAGTCGCTGCCTGGGCGGCGCCCTGAAACTGCCAAAAATCAGTTTTGACCACGCGCAGCTCCAGACTGACGACATCCTGCTGCTCTGCTCTGACGGCCTGTGGTCCGCACTCCCCGAACAACGCCTGGTCGAACTGTCCGGTGCCGGCGACCTGGAGCGCAACGCCAACCTGCTCACCGACGAGGCCGAACTGGCCAGCTACCCGCGCAGCGACAACATCAGCCTGGTCTGCCTGCGCTGGTTGTCCGGCGGGCAGGCACCGTCTGCCCAAAGCGCTGCCACGCCCCCACCCGCGAGCAAACCGCCACCGGCCGACGAAGAGCAGGACGAACTCCAGCAGGCCATCGACGACATCCACCGCGCCATGCTCGAATACGCCGCCGAGATGAAAAAATAAACGGCATCCAGTCCCCCCAGTGCCGGGCCAGGCCCATCCAGCGCTACTTGATAAAAGTCGCGAACCTGAATCTGCAACTGAACTTCAGGGGTATGGGGTTGCTGTTTTTCCCCTGGGAAAAACAGCAACCCCATACCCTTTACGCCCTGCACAGCCTGAAAGAGAAAACCCGCTCTGGCGCCGGCGAAACGCTCCGTTATAATGCCCGCCACCCTGCAGCCCACCAAGGAAACCCCATGCGCCCCAGCAACCGCAACCCGGACCAGATGCGCCCGGTCACCCTGACCCGCAACTACACCATGCACGCCGAAGGCTCGGTACTGATCGAGTTCGGCAATACCAAAGTCCTGTGCAACGCCAGCATCGACGAACGCGTACCGGGTTTCCTGCGCGGCAAAGGGCAGGGCTGGGTCACCGCCGAGTACGGCATGCTGCCACGCTCCACCACCGAACGCATGGGGCGCGAAGCCGCACGCGGCAAACAGGGCGGACGCACGCTGGAAATACAGCGCCTGATCGGTCGTTCGCTGCGCGCCGTAGTGGACATGAAAGCCCTGGGCGAACGCACCATCACCATCGACTGCGACGTCATCCAGGCCGATGGCGGCACCCGCACCGCCAGCATCACCGGCGGTTATGTGGCACTGGCCGACGCCCTGCAGAAACTGGTCGCAGACGGCACCCTGAAAAAAAACCCGCTGAACGGTGCCGTGGCCTCCGTCTCCGTGGGCATCTACAAGGGCACACCGGTACTCGACCTGGACTACCCGGAAGACTCCAACGCCGAAACCGATATGAACGTGGTCATGACCGACAGTGGTCAGTTCATCGAAGTACAGGGCACCGCGGAAGGCCACCCGTTCAGCCAGGACGAAATGAACCAGATGCTGACGCTGGCCAAAAAAGGCATCGCCGAACTCTGCCAGCTGCAGGCCGACACCCTGGCCGGTTGACCGCCATGACTCAACGCATCGTACTGGCCAGCAACAACGCGGGAAAGGTTCGCGAGTTCAACCAGCTGCTGGCCGGCAGCGAGTTCGAGGTCATCCCGCAGTCCGAATTCCAGGTCGAGGAAATCGAAGAGACCGGCCTGACCTTTGTGGAAAATGCCCTGCTCAAGGCACGTAACGCCGCTCAACACACCGGCCTGCCCGCCATCGCCGACGACTCCGGGCTGGAAGTGGATGCCCTGAACGGCGCCCCGGGTATCTATTCGGCACGCTACGCCGGCGCGGGGGCGAGCGACCGGCAAAACCTCGAAAAGCTGCTGGATACCCTGAAAGATGTGCCCGACGAAAACCGCAGCGCCCGCTTTCAGTGCCTGATGGTCTACCTGCGCCACCCGCAGGACCCCACTCCCGGGATTTTCCAGGGCACCTGGGAAGGCCGCATCCTGCACGCACCGCAGGGCGACAACGGTTTCGGCTATGACCCGGTGTTCTATGTCCCCGAACAACAGTGCGCGTCCGCCGAGCTGCCCCCGGACGTCAAGAACCGCCTGAGCCACCGCGGCCAGGCACTGCACCGGCTGATTGCTGAATTACGGGGACAGTAACCCGCCGTAACTGCCCTGTAACTCCAGTGATCCCGCCCCCCCTTTCCCTGTACATACATTTTCCCTGGTGCGTGCACAAGTGCCCGTACTGTGATTTCAACTCGCACGCCATCCGTGGCGAAGTACCGGAAACCGCCTACGTCGATGCCCTGCTCAGGGACCTGGAACAGGCGCTGCCGGCGGTGTGGGGGCGCACGGTGCAAACGGTGTTCATGGGTGGCGGCACCCCCAGCCTGTTCTCCGCGCGGGCCATCGACCGACTGTTGAGCGGGGTGCGGGCACGGCTGCCGCTCAGCCCCGCGGCGGAAATCACCCTGGAAGCCAATCCCGGTACACTGGAACAGGAAAAATTCGCGGGCTACCGGCAGGCCGGCGTCAACCGCCTGTCGATCGGCGTCCAGAGCCTGAACGACGCGCACCTGCGGGCACTGGAACGCATCCACGATGCAGCGGAAGCGATCCGTGCTGCCGAAACTGCCCGCCAGGCGGGCTTCGATGAGTTCAACCTCGACCTGATGTTCGGCCTGCCCGGGCAGACCACCTCGCAGAGCAGCGACGATCTGCTGGCGGCCATCGAGCTGCAGCCCACCCATCTGTCCTGGTACCAGCTCACCCTGGAGCCCAATACCCGCTTTTATGCCCGACCACCGCAGCTCCCCGACAATGACCGGCTGTGGGACATGCAGGAGCAGGGGCATTCACAGCTCGCCGCACACGGCTATACTCAGTACGAGGTGTCCGCTTTCGCACAGGCAGGGCGGCGTTGCCGCCACAACCTGAACTACTGGCGGTTCGGTGACTATATCGGTATCGGCGCGGGCGCCCACGGCAAGATCACCGACGGAGGCCGTGCTGTGATCACGCGCTACTGGAAACAGCGTCACCCGCAGGCCTGGCTGGAAAGCGCCGGCAGTGCGCGCTGCCTGGCCGGTCAACGCGACCTGATCGCAGCGGAAACCGTCTTCGAATTTGCCCTGAACCGGCTGCGCCTCAGGGAGGGTTTCGACCTGGACGCTTTCGAGGCCGCCACAGGTTTGCAGCGCGACCGGGTCCTGCCAGTCCTGCAGGTTGCCGCCGATGACGGCCTGCTGTTGCTGGAAGGCGACCAGGTGCGGCACACCCGCGCGGGCTGGCGCTTTCTCAATGACCTGCTGGAACGATTCCTGCCGGAGGAGACACCGCATGATGCTGGAAACCACCCGGATTGACTGCCCCTATTGCGGCGAACCGATCGAACTCAACGTGGACTGCTCCATGGGTGCGCAGCAGGACGTGGAGGATTGCCCGGTATGCTGCCGGCCCATCGAGATCCGCACCGAGGTAAACCCGGACGGCAGCCTGCTTTCGGTCAGCGCCCATACTAACGATGACTGATTACGTCCCGATCGATTGCGACCTGCACAGTGAGTACGAGCTCCGTATCCTGCAGCAACGACCCCTGCGCGTCCGCTGGCGGGACCCGGACGGACAGCATCATATAGAAACCCTGCAGCCTCTCGACCTGGTCACGCGCAACCGGGAAGAGTTCCTGGTCGCCGAAAACCGGCAGGGACAGCGACTGGAAATCCGCCTCGACTACATCGCGACCACCGAAGTCCTGCCCGATTCCCGAATCCGCCGGTAGTTTTGCTACCATCCCGTGCATGGAATCCAGCCTTCATGACCTGGAAGTACTGCTGCGCTCACGCGTGCCACTGATCCTGGTCGAAACCAGCGATGAACGGCGCGCACTGGACACCTTCCGGCGCCTGGCGCTGCGTACCGGGCAGCCGGTCATGCGCTGGTCGGTAACCACCGGCCTGCAGCGCATCGACCTGGACCTGCAACCCCAGGCACACGCCAGGGAACCCGACCAGGCCCTCGCCCAGATTCGCGCTACCGGCACGGCGGGGCTGTACCTGTTACTGGATTTCCACCCCTACCTCGATGACCCCGCCCATGTACGCATGATCCGGGAAATTGCCATGGGCTACGGCCAGGCGGCGCACACCCTGGTATTTATCAGCCATCGCTGCGAACTGCCCGCAGAGCTCCGCTCGCTGAGCGCACGCTTTGACCTGGCACTGCCCGACCGGTCCGCACTGGAACGCTGGATACGGGAAGAAGCGCGCAACTGGGTGGCGGCGAACCCGGGCAGCAAGGTCAAAACCGATGAACGGACACTGAAACAGCTGGTGAAACAGCTCGGCGGACTGGCCGAAACCGACGCCCGCCGCCTGATCCGGAATGCTATCCACGACGATGGTGCGATTACCGCGTCCGACCTTCCCGGGGTATTGCACACCAAGTATGAACTGCTGGCCCAGGGCGGCGCCCTGTCCTTTGAGCTGGACACGGCGCAGTTCGGCGAGGTGGGCGGCCTGAATACGCTGAAGCGCTGGCTGGAGCAGCGCAGACAGGCCTTCCTCGACCCCGACCCGCTGCTGGATGCACCCCGTGGCATCCTGCTGGTGGGCGTCCAGGGTGGCGGCAAGAGCCTGGCCGCCAAGGCGGTAGCCGGGCTCTGGCAACTGCCGCTGCTGCGCCTGGATTTCGGGACGCTCTATAACCGCTTCTTCGGCGAAACCGAGCGCAACCTGCGCGCTTCGCTGCGCACCGCGGAAGCCATGGCGCCCTGCGTGCTGTGGATCGACGAGATCGAAAAAGCCATCGCCAGCGGTGACTACGACAGCGGCACCTCGAAGCGGGTGCTGGGCACCCTGCTGACCTGGCTGGCGGAACGCGACCGACCGGTGTTCCTGGTCGCTACCGCCAACCGCATCGACAACCTGCCGCCCGAGCTGATCCGCAAGGGCCGCATGGACGAAATCTTTTTCGTTGACCTGCCGGACGAGACCACCCGGGGTCAGATATTTGCCATCCACCTGCGCAAACGGGGCCAGCCGGCGGAGGCCTTTGACCTGGACGAGCTGTCCCGGCGCAGCGAAGGCTTCTCCGGCGCGGAAATCGAACAGGCCGTGGTGGCCGCCCTGTACCTGGCCAAAGAGCAGGGCAGCGCACTGGACAACGAACACCTGCAAAGCGAACTGGCCGCTACCCGGCCCCTGTCGGTGGTCATGTCCGAGCGCCTGGAAGCGCTGCGCGACTGGGCGCGCGATCGTACCGTCTCCGCCAACTGACAACCTGTCATTTATTTGTCATTCAGGCCGGCACAGACAACAGCACCGACAGGTGCCTGAAACCCGGTCAACAAAAATCTGACGGTACCCGACCATCCGTGATCCAATGTGTAAGAAAATGTCTATTTCCACACTATATTTACCGTATTTAATTGGCGGATATTCTGGATTTTTATATTTATATCAATAAGATAAAACTTTCCGCCGATGCGTTAGGGGCGCGGGCGGCGCTTATGATATTCTCGTAATCCAGATAACAACAAAACAGCAGATACACTGCGCAGCCTGGCGGAGGTCACCATGCAATCCATAACAACAGAAAAGACCAAAACTACTGAACCGCTGGTCGATTTCGACCGCTTTTCCCAGCTCGCCAAATCAGACCCGGAGGGCTTCGAAGCGAGGCGCGCGGAACTCATCGAGCAGATGATCCAGCGCATGCCGGCGCACAAACAGCAGCGCATGCGCTGCCTGCAGTGGAAAATCGACCAGGTGCGCAACCAGGCTAAAAACCCGATGGCCGCCTGCATCAAAATCAGTGAAATGATGTGGGATTCCCTGGTCGGCCCGGGTGGGCTGCGCGAAGTCCTCGAACAGGTCCGCAACGGCAATTTCACCCCTCCGCCCAAAGCCAGCGTACTGGAATTCGAGCCCCGGCCGCGCCCCTGACCCGGCGCGGGGCTTGTTCAGCCCGCGGGATTCCCGTATTATTCGCGGCCTTTCGGCAGGCGCCTGATTGCGGTCAGCGCGCAGCCCGGTGTTTTTTGAGGCGCAAGCAAATGAAAGCGGATATCCATCCTGCATACGATGACATCACGGTAACCTGCAGCTGTGGCAACAGTTTCCAGACCCGCTCCACGGTGGGCAAGGACCTGACCATTGAAGTCTGCTCCCAGTGCCACCCGTTCTACACCGGCAAGCAGAAGATGCTGGACAGCGGTGGCCGCGTGGACCGCTTCCGTCGCAAGTACGGCATCAAATCATCCTGATGTACCGGGTGTACAGCTGGCTGAAAAAGGCGCCCCGGGTTGGCGCCTTTTTTGTGCTCGTGGCATGGCTGTCCCCGGCCTGGCCGGATACCTGCACAGCACCCCAGGCAGGCGAACCGGTTCAGGTCCGTTACGTCAGTGACGGAGACACGCTGATCCTGACGGACAACCGCAAGGTTCGCCTGATCGGCATCAACACCCCGGAAGTCGCGCACAAGGACCAACCGACACAGCCGCTGGCGATCAGGGCGCGTGACCGCCTGCGCCAGCTGCTGTTCCAGCACGGCAATCGCGCCCGCCTGCTGGTTGGCGAGCAGAAAACAGACCGGTACCGGCGAAAACTGGCCCACCTGTGGCTGCCGGACGGAAAAAACCTGGCCGCCGAGCTGTTGCGCGAAGGGCTGGGCTGGACGATCGCCATTCCACCCAACACGCGCCTGCTCGACTGCTACCGGGAGGCGGAAGCAACCGCCCGCGCGGCCGGACGCGGGGTATGGAACCAGCCGGACTATGCCGCCAGACCGTCAACCGAACTGGGCCTGCGCGACAGTGGCTTCCAGCGGGTACGTGGGCGCGTGGTACGCGTCAATCACGGCGGCGGCGCACTGTGGATCAACCTGCAGGGGCGCTTTGCCATTCGCATCCCCGACCGGGATCTGCGCGAATTCCCCCACCCGCCGGACCGCAGCTGGGTGGGGCGATCCGTCGAAGCGCGCGGCTGGGCCTTCAACACCAAAGGCGAACTGCGTATGACGGTTCATCACCCCTTCATGCTGCAATTTCTCGACTGAGGAACATTCTGTAAAATCCGCACAGCCTGTCCCCGGAAACCGCTATGCACCTGGTACGACTCACGATCCTGTTGAACAGCCTGCTGGCCCTGTTGCTGCTGCAGGGCTGCGCCACCAACCCCGTGACCGGGGAACAGGATTTCGTGCTCATGTCGGAAGGCGAGGAAATCAGCCTCGGCGCGAAGTACCACCAGCAGGTGCTCCAGGAAATGTCGGTGTATGCGGACCCGGAACTGGCGGCCTACGTCGAGCAGGTCGGGCAACGCATAGCGCGCGTCAGCCACCGCCCGCAACTGGACTACCATTTTACCGTGATCGATTCCCCGACGGTGAATGCGTTTGCCCTGCCGGGAGGCTATATCTATATAACACGCGGGATTCTTGCCTACCTCAACTCGGAAGCGGAACTCGCTGCCGTACTCGGACACGAGGTCGGGCACGTAACCGCCCGTCACTCGGTGCGCCAGCAGAGCGCCTCCACCGCTACCGGCATTGCCGGCACCATTCTCGGCGCGGCCACCGGGGTACCGGCCAGCCAGGACCTGTTTAATGTATTCGGCAAAGCCATACTGAGCGGCTACGGGCGCAAACAGGAACTGGAGGCGGATCGACTGGGCGCCCTGTACCTGGCGCGCGCCGGCTACGATCCGCAGGCCATGCTGGAGGTCATCGGGGTGCTGAAAAACCAGGAGCTGTTTGAACAGCAGCGGGCACGTGAGGAAGGCCGCGAGGCGCGCGCCTACCATGGCGTATTCGCCACCCATCCCGATAATGACCGGCGCCTGCAGGAAGTGGTCGCGGAAGCCGGCCAGTTGAAGACCGGCACCCGGGCGCGCGTCGGCCGGGAGGAATTCCTGCGCCACCTGGACGGTCTCGCCTTCGGCCCCAGCGAGCAGGACGGCATCATCAAGGGCAACCGGTTTTATCACAAGCCGTTGAATTTCGGCCTGACCTTTGCCAAAGGCTGGAGCATCGACAACCGGCCCGACCGCCTGCTTGCCATCGCACCCGAACAGGCCGCTTTCATGCAGGTCGAGGTCGACACCCTGCCCGGTCCAATGAAGGCGAGCGACTATCTCAAACAGAAGGGCCTGAAAGATCTGCGCAAACTCAAGCCGCTGGAAGTCCGGGGGTTCAGGGCCTATACCGTCACCGCCCCGGTCACCACCGGGTTTGGCAAGCGTACCGCACGCATCATCGTGCTGTTCGACGACCAGCGCGCCTATCTGTTCACCGGCGTCGCCCGCAGCGCCAGTAACCAGCAGCTGTTCGATGGCGTGTTCCGCGACGTGGCGCGCAGTTACCACCACCTTTCTGCACAGGAAAAGAAACTGGCCACCGGCCTGAAGCTGAGCATCATCAAAGCCAGGGCCAGTATCCGTTTCAGCGTGCTGGCAAAAATATCACCGATCCCGCGCTACGCGGAATCCGAACTGCGCCTGTTGAATGACCTCTATCCCGGCGGCGAACCCCAGGCCGGACAACTGCTGAAGATTGTCCGCTGACCCACAAATGCCCGGCTCAGCCCGGCAATGGAAACCACATGTTCAAAAACCTGAAACAAGAAGCGCTCGACTACCACGAATTCCCGACCGCAGGGAAAATCGCCACCCACGTCACCAAGCCCTGCACCACGCAGCAGGAACTGTCGCTGGCCTACACGCCGGGGGTCGCCGCACCGGTGCGGGAGATCGCTGCCGACGCGGATGCCGCGTTCCGCTATACCGGCAAGGGCAACCTGGTCGCTGTGATATCCGACGGGACCGCGGTGCTGGGTCTCGGCAACGTCGGTGCGCTGGCCGGCAAGCCGGTCATGGAAGGCAAGGGCGTCCTGTTCAAGCGTTTTGCCGATATCGACGTTTTCGATATCGAAGTCGATGCACAGGCGACGGATGATTTTATCGATACCGTTGCCCGGATCGCCGGGGGCTTTGGCGGTATCAACCTGGAAGACATCGCCGCGCCCCGCTGCTTTGAAATCGAGAAGGCGCTGATCGAGCGACTGGACATCCCGGTATTTCATGACGACCAGCACGGCACCGCGATCATTATCTGCGCCGGCCTGCTCAACGCCCTCGAAATCAGGAACCAGCCGCTGGCCGATGCCCGCATCGTGTGCCTGGGCGCGGGCGCCGCGGGCATCGCCTCCATGCAATTGTTGCTGCAGCTGGGCGCGTCCCGCGAAAACATCTTTATGATTGACCGCCAGGGCGTGATTCGCACCCAACGCACCGAGCTGAACGCCTACAAACAGGCCTTCGCGGTCGAAACCGAACGCGTCACGCTGGCGGATGCCATGCAGGGCGCGGACATCTTCATCGGCGTCTCGGGGCCGGACCTGGTCAGCGAGGCCATGCTGGCCAGCATGGCTGACCGGCCCATCGTATTCGCCCTGTCCAACCCGGACCCGGAAATCAACCCGGCCCTGGCACACCGGGTGCGCGACGATATCATCATGGCCACGGGTCGCAGCGACTACCCCAACCAGGTCAACAATGTGCTGGGGTTCCCGTTCATATTCCGCGGGGCACTGGATGTACGCGCACGCGCCATCAACACGGACATGCAGATCGCCGCGGTCAACGGCCTGCGCGCACTGGCCCATGAACCGGTGTTACCGGAGATTCTGGCAACCTACCGCAAGGAGCACCTCGAATTCGGGCCGGACTACATCATCCCCACCCCGTTCGACCCGCGCCTGATGGATTTTGTACCCCCGGCCGTCGCCCAGGCCGCGGTGGATTCGGGCGTGGCGCGCTGCGGTTTCCCCAACCACTACAAACCGGCACCGCACCTGTAGGCGGGGTACCGGTAAACGACCGGCCCCTTCAGCCGCTCACTACGCGCCGGGGAAACCGGGTCAGTTCGTCATCCCCGAGGCTTCCCGTCCAGCCGGCGTCTCGTCCAGCAGGCGCTCCACTTCCTGCAGGCCGGCCCGCTGCATGGGTTTGCCGTCCACCGGGCTGCGTGGCGCTTCACGCCGCCCTTCACGCGGGAACACCACCAGGTCGACAGCATGATCCCCGGCCAGGAATTCGCAGGAGGGAAACTCCTGCCACTCCTCCCGGCCGATGCGCATGCGTTTATGCGAAGAGCGGAAAGGAATGTTTGCTTCCATCAGGAACAGGCTGACGTCTTCGGGCGTGTCCGCAAACAGGTGCAGGTGGATGTCGGCGTGCTGCCCTGCGGTTCCGCTCAGCACGGAGCCGACCAGGCGCGGGTTGAAGTCGGCCAGGAAGCGCATGGCCTGTACCGCACCGGCGCGCAGTGACTGCAGGTGCGCAGCCTGCTGTTCCCCCCTGAACAGGCGCTGGTAGGCTTCCAGCGCTGCCTCGACCTCGTTGTTCCTTGGCATATTGCGGGTATCCGGCGCACCGAGATGCTGCGCGGCCTTGCGCTTGGCGGCGTAGTAATCCTGTACGCCTTCTTCGGCCATCAGGCGCGCGGCTTCCTGGGCAATGCGCGCCCGCATCTGCTGATCACGGCCCGTGCTTTTTGTCATGGTCCAGTACCCTTAAGGCTTCAGGCCTTTATTCCCTGATCGTGCGTATAAACAGTCGGCTAGAAAAGGGGTTCTGCCAAACCACCGCCACCGGCCTCTCTGCCCGGCTCCCCGCTACGATCACTGTAGCGTTGCGGCACATGCTCCGGGCGGAACAGTTCAAAAATACCACCCGACTGCCCGGAAGGCAGACGCAGGCCGGTTTTTTTATCGATGCGCACAGTAACCAGGCCGGGTGGCTGGGGCAGTGCCGACTCGGGAACACCCTGCAGCGCCTTACCCATGTAATCCACCCACATGGGCAGGGCCGCACGGCTGCCGGTCTCGCCGTTACCCAGCGGTTGCACACGGTCGAAACCCACCCATACCGTGGTCACCAGTGCCGCATTGAAACCACAGAACCAGGCATCGCGCTGGTCGTTGGTGGTACCGGTCTTGCCGGCCAGGTCCTTGCGACCCAGCGCCATGGCACGACGTCCGGTGCCCCGTTTGACCACGTCCTGCAACATCGAGGTAATCAGGTAGACATTGGCGGCATCCACCACCATTGGCGCATAGACCGGCTGCGGTTCGGCTTGTGCAGGTTCTTGCCCGGCCTCGCCATCGACAGCGTCGTCGGCTACGCGCTCCCCGCTTTGCTCCGGCAGTGCCGGCTCCGCCTGCTCTTTTTGCTCTTTTTGCTCTTTTTGCTCTTTTTGCTCTTTTTGCTCTTTCGCTGTTTCCGCCTCGCACTCTGCACAGGCCACGGCCGGGTTGGCCAGGTAGACCTCCTGGTCCCGGGCATCGCGTATTTCACGGATGTAGTAGGGCTCCACAAAAAAACCGCCATTGGCCCACACACTGTAGGCACGTGCCATCTCCATCGGGGTCGCCGTACCGCTCCCCAGCGCCAGCGACAGGTCTTTGGGCATCTGGTCGTCGCGAAACCCGAAGCGCCGCGCGTAGCGGGCTGCATAGCGGGGACCGATCGCCCGGACCAGCCGGATGGACACCAGGTTGCGGGAGCGTGTCAGGGCCTCCCGCATGCGGGTCGGCCCATAGAACTTCCCGCTGTAGTTCTCGGGCCGCCAGGTCGTTTCCAGCGAAGGGTCGTCAAACACCACCGGCGCATCGTTAAACAGGCTGGCCACGGTGTACCCCTTGTTCAGGGCCGCGGAGTACACGAACGGCTTGAAGCTGGAACCGGGCTGGCGCTGTGCCTGTGTGGCGCGGTTGAACTTGCTCTGGTAAAAATCAAAACCGCCTACCAGCGCCTGCACGGCCCCGTCATGGGGGTCCAGCGAGACCAGCGCCCCGGCGACTTGCGGGACCTGAGCCAGCATCC
>DRQL01000209.1 GCA_011371465.1 Gammaproteobacteria bacterium
AAATAACCATGCTAGGTGAAAAACACGACCTGATTCATGAACTGCCGGAATACCGGGACCGCATCCATGAATTGAAGGTGGGCAACAAACATTTTGCCAGTCGATTCGAGAAGTATCATGAACTCGATCACGAGGTGCTGCGGGTTGAGGAAGGTATCGAAAATGCGTCCGACGAATACCTCAACGAGCTGAAGAAAAGGCGGCTGGCACTGAAAGACGAACTGTTTGCCATGATCCGGGCGGACGACTGATACAGGAGACGGGTGATGACGGACTACGCGGTATTTGAAACCCGGTTGCGTGAACTGCGCGATGAAATGACATCGCGCATCGACGCCATCGACAAGGACGTTCGTCATCGCGAAGAACCCGTTGAAAAGGATTTTGCCGAACAGGTCACGCAGGGGGAAAATGACGACGTTCTGAAATCCCTGGACAATGAGGCCAGGGTAGTGGTTCAGCAGATCGACGCCGCGCTGCTGCGCATCCGGGACGGCACGTACGGCTTGTGCCGGGTCTGCGGCGAACCCATTGCCAGGGAACGGCTGGAAGCCGTACCTTACACGGCGACCTGCATTGACTGCGCCGAACAGGCGTCTGCCGAGCGTGGACGAGCTTAGGAGGCTTCCACGGGCCGGATACACCCGGCATCGTTGTGCTTCGGGCTGTTCACCCGCTGGCTGACCGGGTAGATCTCCAGCGCGCCGGTCCAGGGCACCAGCATCGACTGTAGCTGGGCACGGTTGCCGTGTGCGGGGTTCAGCCAGGCGTTATACAGGGCCGGGTTGAGAATGACCGGCATGCGCTCGTGCACCGGGCGCATGGCCGCATTGGCATCCGTTACGATGATCGAGCAGCTGTCGAAACCCTCGTCCCCTTTTGGCCAGTGGTCCCAGAGTCCGGCAAAAGCAAACAGGCCGCCGCCGGCAAGCCGGATGTGGTAGGGGTTTTTCCCTTCGCCAGTGTGTTTCCACTCGTAGAAGCCGGTAGCGGGAATCAGGCAGCGCTTGCGCCGGAACGCCTCCCGGTAGGCCGGCTTTTCGGCAACCGTTTCGGCACGCGCATTGATCGTCGAATACTTCGGCCTGGACTCCTTCGACCAGTGCGGAACCAGCCCCCAGCGTGCCGGCACCAGCTCACGCCCGACCGGCCCGGCCCGCACCACGGGCACCGGCTGACCGGGTGCAAGGTTGTAATGCGGTTCAGACCAGGACGCGTCCAGACCGCTCCGCGTGATGTCAAAAAAATCCACCAGGGCTTCGGCATCGGTAATCAGGTTATAGCGGCCACACATCGACAGGGGCTCCACGGTGGTACAGATCACGTTTTCCCAGGCACGCCTGAATCTGTAAAGAATTCCGGAATATTGTCCGGAATTCTTTACAGATTCGCGACCCTGAAAACAGATCAAAATAAATAGTTCATAGTTTTCCGTATATTATAAAAACCGGCACTCATTATGCTTGTATACCTGTAAAAAGAAGTGCGTCGGAGGCCGGGTTATGAAAGCACACAAGATGACCATAATCCTGGCGCTGTTGTTTGTATTCGGATTGCTGGCGGTCGATTCTGTCGTGGCCTACGCAACCGGTTTTAACACAGCGTCAATAGTAAGCAGCGATACCGGCCGGCAATAGTTCCAGGCCGGCCGCGTGCCCTGACAACAGAATAAGGAGGCGCTATGAACCCTTCACTGGTACTGAAGCTGTTTGTGACTGCGGCCCTGCTGGGCTTTACCCTCACCGCCATCGTGTTATGGATGGCACGATTCAGCCTGAGTAGCCTGGTGCAGATAGCCAACCGCACCGCCGGCAGCCTGCCGCATAACCGCTTACCACTTCCGCGCCGCTAAGCGGGCCACGCGGGAAATTTCTTCACTCCGTTTGCAGGATGCTTGCCCTGCAGGAGTGCCGGCCTTCAGCGCGATGATCGAGACGTGCTTTCGCGGTCAGGAGACCGCTCCTGCGAGAGGCGGGAATGATCCAACAGGGCCTGTTAATACTGCGACGCTTCGGCGAGTTCGCGCATGACCTCGTTCAACGAAGCTTCGGCATTGTCGATAAAACAGACCAGGTTGCCCACGCTGCAGACGGTATGCTGCGCACCGCGCACGTTCCAGCCGCGCGGCGGTGCCCAGCCGGGCAGGCCGGTGAACATGGAAAACTGGTCGGTATTGCCCTGCACCATGCGCTTGTAGTCGTGGGCAAACTTGGCCAGCCGCTCCATCATCGCATCGTCCATCATACCGTAGCCTTCCAGTAAGGCACCGTCGTCACGGAAGTGACAGATCACCAGCACACCATCCAGTGCCAGCAGGTTCCGGATCATGGCCACGGCTCAGCCTTCCAGCGCGGCATAGGCGGCCTCGAAATCCGCCACATCGTTGCGCAGCACGACACCGCGCTGCCCGTTACCCACCGTAGACCATTCAAAACCCACCAGGGTGAAACCCTGTATGGGGTAGAAACCGCCCTGCCCGGTGGTTTTCTCCCAGCCGCGCGCCTGCATGGTGGCGATGGCGATATTGGCCACGAACACGTGCGCCAGCAGGTCCAGCGTCTCCGGCGTAAGGTCCGAGCCCTCCGCCACGCGATGATCCGTCAGCTCACCGGATTGTGAAAACTCGAATGCAGCCGAGGCACCTTCCAGGCTGATCAGATTGTCCAGACTACTCATAACATCCTCCGCGGGTCCCTACACCATTTCATGGGCGTCCATCAGCCGCTCACGCATCCATTTGAACACCCGGTTCAGCACCCCGGGCTCGTTCTGCACAAAGCAGAATATATTGGCCATCACACACACGGAAAACTGCGGGCCTCGCACCATCCAGCCGTGCGCCGACTCGAACGGGCAGTTGTCACTGTTGGCGCACAGGATATCAGACTGCATGTGGGTGCTCATGGTGGTCGCACGGCACATGATCGAAGCCATGCGCGCCATTTCATCACTGAGCTGACCCTTGAAATTATAGCGGTCGCCCCGGTAGGCGTATTCACCGGCCGCGATGACACCTTCCATCACCGCCAGTTCGGAATAGACACTCATCCAGCTGCTCCTGATTCTTGTGTTATTGGGTCTGAGTCTTCCTGTACTTATTTCATAGCACAGGAATGCGTGCTTGTCACCGTTGCAGAGGCCCCGGAGCAGCAGGTACATTGCACAGCCGTGACCGCCGCACCCGACGCAGATACATCTCCCCGGCCTGCCAGCCTGTGGCGGCGCCTGGCGGCGCTGTTCTATGATTCCCTGCTGTTGCTGGCACTCTGGTTCCTGGCCACGGCGATGCTGTTGCCGTTTACCGGGGGGGAAGCCATTCACTCCGGGAACCCGCTGCTAAGCACCTACCTGCTGTTCATCAGTTTTTTCTTCTATGGGTGGTTCTGGCGGCATGGCGGCCAGACCCTCGGCATGCGCGCATGGAAACTGCAGCTGCGCAACCGTCGCCCGGGCCCGGTGACCTGGCTGCAGGTGCTGCTGCGCTTTTTTGTCGCTGTGCCATCGGGCCTGCTGGCCGGGCTGGGCTACCTGTGGGTACTGGTCGACAAACAGAAACTCAGCTGGCACGACCGTTACTCGGAAACCCGTATCGTGCAACTTGAGGAGAACCCGCACCGGAACCGCAGGTCCTGAAGGCTCAGCCGGCCCTGCGCAACAGCAGCACAGCGGCCACACAGACCACCACGGACGGGGCAAAGGCACTCAGCCACGGGGGGGCGCCGTAGACCAGCCCGGCGTGCGCCGTGATTTCATTACCCAGTTTGAAGACCAGTCCCACGGCAACACCCGTCAGGATACGCTGCCCCATGCTCAGCCTGCCTACCGGCCCCAGCACAAAACTGACGGCCAGGAACAGCATAGCCAGTGCCGCTGCCGGCGTGGCCCAGCGCTGCCAGTACCGCAACCGGTAGAGCGCGACACCGGTTCCGTTCTGTTGCAGGTAATCGATGTAACGCCCCAGGTCCGGCAACGTCAGTGTTTGCGCGTCGCGGGTCAGCAACTGTGCCAGCTCCGGCTCGATCAGGCGCGACCAGACCGCATCCGGCACGAAGCGAACCGCAACCCGTTGATCCGTGAAATAGCTCCCCTGGATATCTTCCAGCAGCCACTGTCCCTGCCGGTACCGGGCTTGCGCTACGCGACTGGCGGACTTCAGTCGGGGTGTCGCATCCAGTTCATAGACCAGCAAGCCGCTCAGGCTGCCGTCCGCTTCACTCCGCCCCACCTGCACCAGGCGCTGACCGCTGCGCACCCAGAAGCCGGCGTCAGGCTGCACGCTCACCTGCTCGAACACGGCCGAGGTGCGCAACTGGCCGGCCAGTTGCTGACTGGCCGGCGCCAGTCCTTCACCCAGCGCCACCACAACCAGCAGCATCAGCAGGCCGGTCTGCAACACCGAACGCGTCAAACGCGCCGGGGAACATCCGGCCAGGCGAAACGCGTATAACTCGAAATGCGCTGCCATACTGCCCAGCCCCAGCAGGGAACCGATCAATGCCGCCATGGGAAACGACTGGTAAGCGCGCGCCGGCAGGCTCAGCAGGACATACAGCACGGCGTCATCCAGCGAATAGGCGCCGCGCCCGATATCGCCGATCTCGCCCAGGAACACAAACAGGCTCTCCAGCACGATCACCACCAGCCAGGCCAGCGCCGTGCCCTCCAGCACACTGCGACCAATACAGGTATCGAGCCGCTTCATGCCGGCCGCCACCGAGGCAGGGTGCGCCAGGCACGGGTGAAAACCAGCAGCGCCAGCAGCATCAGCCCGTGCACCCACCACAGACCCAGCCAGCCCGGCATGCGCCCCTGCTCCAGCCACAGCTGGCCGGTACCGAGCAGGTTAAAGTACAGGGCAAACAGCATCACACCCAGCCACAGCGGGTAGGCGGGGCTGGTGGCGGGCCGAAAACGCGCCAGCGGAACCGCCATCAGCGCCAGCACCAGCACGCTGACCGGGTACGACAGGCGCCGCTGCCACTCGGCGCCGGCCTGCCGTCCCCCGGTCTGCCACAGGACACGCGTTGGCACTGCATCCCACTTTTTCTCCGCCCCGGCCGTCACCGTCTGCAGGTGCAGGCGGTATTGCCGGTAACGCAATACGCGGTAATCCGCCTGCCCCGGGCTACCGTCGTAGCGGTACCCGTCTTCCAGCACCAGGAAGCGTTCGCTGCCGGCGCCGGTTTCGACAGCGGCGCGGGCGGCGACCAGCACCTGCCCGCGTGGCGAACCGCTGATATGCACGAACACGTCTTCCAGGCTGCCCGCCACCGGCCCCGCGCGTTGCGCGTAGACCAGCCAGCGACCTTTCTGCAGTTTGTGGAAACGCCCCGGCTGCAGGGCATCCATGTCCAGGTTGTGTTCGGCCTGGCTGCGCAACTGGTAACCCAGTGCAGCGGTAGTCGGCACCAGGTACCAGCTCAGGGCCGCCACCAGCAGTGTGGCGCCCAGCACCGGCAGGGCGACCGCCTGGTACAGGCAGGCCGTACCGACCCCACTGGCCGCCAGGGCCAGCGATTCATGATCCCGGTTGAGGCGTCCCAGCAACCACAACAGGGCCAGGAACAGTGTCAGGGGCAGTAAAAAAACAAAAAAGCCCACCGACTTGAAGGCCAGCAGCCACAGCACCGTACTGGCCGGCAGCTGGCCGCCGGCCGCCTGTCCCAGGTAGAGGGAAAAACGCGCCGCCACCAGCACCAGCCACAGCACCAGGGTGATGAGCAGCCAGTACTGCAACAACTCCAGACTCAGATAACGGCGTATAACCGATGACATGACGTTCCGCTAAAAAATTTGGGCGCCGCAGGGGCATCCAGTACACTAACCGGAATCGGGTCCGGCCACCATACCGGAGCGTCCGTCAACCTGGAGCCATCTATGAATTTCAATGCCAAAACCTGTGCTGCCGATACCGTGCGCAGTGCCTGTGTGGTGGTCGCCGTTTCCGAACCGCGCCGCTTTTCTCCCGCCGCCAGGCAGCTGGACAAGGCCAGCCGCGGCCAGCTGAGCGCCCTGCTGAAGCGCGGCGACATCGCCACCGATTGCGGCAAGACCACGCTGATCCACACACCGCAAGGCAAGGTCCAGGCGGAACGCATCCTGGTGGTGGGCTGTGGCAAGGAGCGGAAACTGTCGGTACAGCACTTTGGCAAGATCGTTTCTGCCGCTGCCAAAAACCTGCAGTCGGGCAGCGCCACCGAGGCGGTATCCTTTCTCACCGAGCTGGACGTGGAAGACCGGGATCTGGCCTGGAAGGCGCAACGCACCGTGGAGGCCACGCGCCAGGCTGTGTACCGCTTCGATGAGCTGAAAAGCGACGTCAAACCCCCCAGACACCCGTTACGCAGGTTAACGATTGCGGTCAACGAACGCGGTGAGCTGAGCGAGGCCAAAAGCGGAGTAAAACACGGTATCGCGGTTGCCAACGGTATCGAGCTGGCGCGCACGCTGGGCAACCGGCCGGGCAATCTGTGCACACCGGCTGACCTTGCTACCCAGGCCAGAGCGCTGAAGAAGGACCACCCGGCGCTGAAGGTGCAGGTGCTGGAAGAGTCCGCCATGAAAAAACTCGGCATGGGTGCGCTGCTGTCGGTGTCTCGCGGCAGCCGCCAGCCCGCCAAACTCATCGTGATACAGTACAGCGGTGGTCGCAGGAACACCCGTCCCGTGGTACTGGTCGGCAAGGGCGTCACCTTTGACTCGGGCGGTATTTCCATCAAGCCCGGCGCCGCCATGGACGAAATGAAATTCGATATGTGCGGTGCCGCGAGTGTGTTCGGCACGCTGTCCGCGGCAGCCGAGATGAAACTGCCCATCAACCTGGTGGGCATCGTACCGGCCACCGAAAACCTGCCCGACGGCGATGCCAGCAAACCCGGTGACGTGGTAACCAGCATGAGCGGGCAGACCATCGAGGTGCTGAACACTGACGCCGAAGGCCGCCTCATCCTGTGCGATGCGCTGACCTACGCCGACCGCTTCAAACCGGACGTGGTGGTGGACATCGCCACCCTCACCGGCGCCTGCGTGGTCGCCCTGGGTCATCACACCACCGGCCTGCTGAGCAATGACCAGGACCTCGCCGACGAGCTGCTGGAAGCCGGGCAAAACAGCGGCGACCGCGCCTGGCAGCTGCCCCTGTGGGAGGAATACGACGAGCAGATCTCCAGCAACTTTGCCGACATGGCCAATATCGGTGGCCGCGGCGCCGGCACCATCACCGCGGGCTGTTTCCTGGGCCGCTTCACCAAAGACTACCGCTGGGCGCACCTGGACATCGCCGGTGTGGCCTGGAAATCCGGCCACGCCAAGGGGGCGACCGGTCGACCGGTGCAATTGCTGACCCGCTTCCTGATGAATCGCTGTGCATGACGGAAGTTGATTTCTACCTGTTGAAGGACGACTCGGCGCAGGCGCGGGTGCAGTTCGCCTGCCGCCTCGCCGACAAGGCCTACCGGCTCGGCAACCGGGTATTCATTCATACCCAGTCGGCCGAACAGACAGAGCAACTGGACAAGCTGTTATGGACCTTCCAGCAGAACAGCTTTGTACCGCACGAACGCTACCAGGCCGGTCAGCCGGTCTCCTCACCGGTACAGCTTGCCCACGATGCCGAGCCGGACGCAGACAGCGACGTGCTGATCAACCTGGCCGCCGACGTGCCCCTGTTCTTCAGCCGTTTCGAACGCGTGGCGGAACTGGTCGACGGCAGTGAACCGGTACGCCGGCAGGGACGCAAACGCTACAGTTTCTACAAGGACCGCGGTTACCCGCTGCGCACTCACGAGATCAAACGCTGATGACTACCGATCCGATCAAGCTGGACGAGCAGGGCGTACCGGTACTGGAAAATGCCGTTTCGCTGGATGAACTGGACGGCGCCGCGGCGGCCCCGGACCTGACGGATCATGACCTGATCAACCAGCTGCTCGAACACGAGGCCCTGCAGGGTATCCTCGACGATATCACCGAAGACCTGCAGAAAATGGTGGCCTGGAAAATCGAAAGCTTCCTGAAAGAAGAAGTCACCCGGCTGATACAGGACGCCACCGAACAGAGCGCACCGCGGCTCGCGCAGGATATCCGCACACAGCTGCAGCTGGCCCTGCCGGGCCTGATCGCCAGGCTGGTGGAACAGTCCCGGCAGGAATAAATCGCGGTTAGCCGGCCGCGAATCTGCGCTATAATCGCCGCTCGCAACTTCCGGCTCAAGGCAACACCCCTGATTTCCATGGAAAAAACCTACAACCCGCACAACATCGAACAACGCTGGTACCAGACCTGGGAAGAGCGGGGCTATTTCGCGCCCAGCGGCAGCGGTAACCCCTACTGCATCATGATCCCGCCGCCCAATGTCACCGGCAGCCTGCACATGGGGCACGCTTTCCAGGACACCCTGATGGACGCGTTGACGCGCTTTCACCGCATGCGTGGCGACAACACCCTGTGGCAGGCCGGCAGCGACCACGCCGGGATCGCCACGCAGATGGTGGTGGAACGCCAGCTGGAAGCCGAAGGCAAAACGCGCCACGACCTGGGACGCGAAGCCTTCATTGAGCGCGTGTGGGAATGGAAAAAGACCTCCGGCAACCAGATTACCCGCCAGTTGCGCCGCATGGGCTCGTCACTGGACTGGCAGCACGAACGCTTCACCATGGACGAGGGTCTGTCGGACGCCGTGAAAGAGGTCTTCGTGCGCCTGTACGAGGAAGGCCTGATCTACCGCGGCAAGCGTCTGGTCAACTGGGACCCGGTGCTGCACACCGCCATCTCTGACCTGGAGGTGCTGTCGCAGGAGGAAAGCGGCCACCTGTGGCACATGCGCTACCCGCTCACCAACGGCACCGGCGAACTGGTGGTGGCCACTACCCGACCGGAAACCCTGCTGGGGGACTGTGCCGTGGCCGTGCACCCCGGTGACGACCGCTACAAACACCTGCTGGGCGAACTGGTCGAGCTGCCACTGACCGGGCGCACCATTCCCGTCATCGCCGATGAGCATGTCGATCCCGAGTTCGGTACCGGTTGTGTAAAAATCACCCCGGCGCACGACTTCAACGACTACGCCGTATGGCAACGGCACCGGGACGAAATCGCCATCAGCGAGCAACCGCACGGTGGCCTGATTAACGTGTTCACGGCCGATGCCGCCATTCGCCGCAATGCCCCGGACGAGGATACCCTCATCCCGGAACCCTACATCGGCATGGACCGCTTCGAGGCGCGCAAGCAGATCGTCCAGGACCTGGAGACACTGGGCCTGCTGGAGAAAATCGATGACCACAAACTGGTGGTACCGCGCGGTGACCGTTCCGGCTCGGTGGTCGAACCCTTCCTCACCGACCAGTGGTACGTGAAGATACAACCGCTGGCCGACCCGGCCATCAGAGCCGTGGAAAACGGCGACATCCGCTTCGTACCGGACAACTGGAAAAACACCTACTTCGAATGGATGCGCAACATCCAGGACTGGTGCATCTCGCGCCAGATCTGGTGGGGCCACCGCATACCGGCCTGGTATGACGCACAGGGCAACATCTATGTGGGACGCTCGGAAGACGAAGTACGCGAACAGCACGGCCTGGACCCGGCCCTGGCGCTGAAACAGGACGAGGACGTACTCGACACCTGGTTCAGCTCCGCGTTGTGGCCGTTCAGCACCCTGGGCTGGCCACAGCAGACCGAACGCCTGCAGACCTTCTACCCCACCAGCGTACTGGTCACCGGCTTCGACATTATTTTCTTCTGGGTCGCGCGCATGATCATGATGGGCCTGAAGTTCATGGACGATGTACCGTTCAAAGAGGTCTACATTCACGGCCTGGTGCGTGATGCGCACGGCCAGAAGATGTCCAAGTCCAAGGGGAATGTGCTCGACCCCATCGACCTGATCGACGGCATCGAGCTGGAAGCGCTGGTGGAAAAACGCACCGGCAGCATGATGCAGCCCCACCTCGCGGAAAAGATCGCAAAACAGACGCGCAGGGACTTCCCCGCCGGCATCCCCTCCTTCGGTACCGATGCATTGCGCTTCACCTTCGCCGCCATGGCCAGCACCGGGCGCGATATCAACTTTGACCTGAACCGTATCGAAGGCTACCGCAACTTCTGCAACAAGCTGTGGAACGCCGCTCGCTATGTGCTGATGAATACCGAAGACAGGGACTGTGGGCAGCACGGTGGCGAGGTCGAACTCAGCAGTGCCGACCGCTGGATCGTGTCACTGCTGCAACAGACCGAAAAACAGGTCATCGACCACTTTGCGCTCTACCGGCTCGACCTCGCCGCGCAGGCGATCTATGCCTTTATCTGGGACGAGTACTGCGACTGGTACCTGGAACTCTCCAAGCCGGTCCTGAACAACGCCGACGCCGGTGAAGCCGCGCTGCGCGGGACGCGACAGACCCTGGTGCAGGTACTGGAGACCATCCTGCGGCTGGCGCACCCGATCATCCCCTTCATCACCGAGGAAATCTGGCAACGCGTTGCGCCACTGGCGGGGGCACAGGGCGAGACCATTATGCACTGCGCTTATCCCGAACCGATCGGGCAATCCATCGACCAGGCCGCCATCGACGAAATGGAGTGGGTCAAGACCTTCGTGCTGGGCGTACGCAAAATCCGCAGTGGCATGAACATCGACCCGCGCAAGCCACTGCCGGTGCTGTTACAGGATGGCAGTGACAGCGACCAGCAGCGCCTGGCCGACAACCGGCATTACATCCGCTCGCTGGCCCGCGTGGCATCCATCGAATGGCTGGAAGGGAAGGACGCGCCCGAATCCGCCACGGCGCTGGTCGGTGAAATGAAACTGCTGATCCCGATGGCCGGCCTGATCGACAAGGAGGCGGAACTGGCCCGACTGGAGAAAGAACTGGACAAAAAGCGGGCCGACCTGGAGCGCACCCGGAAAAAACTCGACAACCCCGCCTTCACCGGGAAGGCACCGGCGGCCGTGGTCGACAAGGAGAAGGCCAGGGCGGAAGACACGCTGGTTGCCATAAGGCAACTGGAAGAACAGCTGCAGAAAATCGCCGGCCTGTAACCGTACCGGCCTGGCAGAACCGACTCCATCCTGCGACTGCTGCTATGATCAGCGCCTACTCGTCAGTAATATCCACCAGGCCATGCAGCACCATATCGGTAAAACTGACAATACCGATCACCTTGCCGTGCTCGATCACCGGCGCCCGGGACAGGCCGAACTGCTCAAACATCCGCGCGCAGTAGCGGATATCCATGTCCGGCCGCACCGACAACACCGGCTTGGCCATGATTTCATAGATATTCACCCGTTCGGGTGACCGGTCCCTGGCCAGCACCTGCTTGGCAATATCCGACAGCAATACCATGCCG
The DNA here is from genome assembly GCA_011371465.1 of Gammaproteobacteria bacterium. GTDB lineage: Bacteria > Pseudomonadota > Gammaproteobacteria > DSM-19610 > DSM-19610 > Thiogranum. The sequence continues at coordinate 11,356 of DRQL01000209.1, forward strand.
TACTCGTCATCATCGTGGCGCTTGTCGACAATCAGCGACTTGGTCTCTACATGCCGCATGGTTCTCAGTGCATCT
>DRQL01000210.1 GCA_011371465.1 Gammaproteobacteria bacterium
TATCAGTCTGCTAGCGGTAACCGCCAGGTCAGGAACAGTCCTTTTCGATCGAGATCACCAGCGCGCCATCCTCGTAACGGGCAGGCGCAGCCGGTGACCTGCGCACCAGCAACCCGGACTGGGAACGGTATACCGTGTATTCCTGCCCGGGGTCGATACGCTCGTACACCGAACTGCCATACAGGGTATCGACCGGTGACCAGTACTTCCAGTCCTGCCCGATGCTGAACAGGTCGACCGCCGGCAGTTTGCCGATGCGCCAGGCCTGGTGCCGGCTGCTGTTCTCGTCACTGAGGGTACGGTAACGCCCGCTCAGGCGTTCCAGCCGGTACATGGCATCCAGGCCCAGCAGGTTGGCCAGCGGCTTCCACTTCAGGAAACGGGCGTCCATGCGCCATTCGTCTCCATAGAGCACGAAGTGCTGTGGATGACAGAAATCCCCGCTGCGCAATTCGACGGCATACTCCTGCGGCCCAAGTTGTGTAAAACGCAGCTTCGCAATCGGCGCCTCATCGGTGAGACGGTGGAAGGTGTAGATATTCGTGAACAGCAGTACAGCGACAACCCCGACCAGGAACAGCACGGGCAGCGACAGCCTCCAGAGCAGTTTGCGCATTGCCGTTCAACCAGGGCCTGTTAGCAGGCCCCGGGAAAGCGGTGTTCAGGCCGACTCAATGCGTGCCCCGACGGCCTGTTCAACGACCGCTGCCAGGTACCTGGCCTGCTCGTCGACCAGCGCATGGTCTTCGCCTTCCACCATGACACGTATCAGCGGTTCGGTACCGGACGGGCGCAGCAACACGCGACCCTTGCCGTTCAGCCGTGCTTCCACTTCCCGGACGGCGGACTGCACCGGCTCGCAACCGTCGATATCGATACGCCGGGCCAGCGGAACATTGATCATCAGCTGGGGGTACTTGGTCATCCCCTGCTTCAGCTCGTGCAGGCTGACCTGCTTCTGCACCATGGTGGCCAGCACCTGCAGCGCGGACACCATGCCGTCCCCGGTGGAGGTCCGGTCCAGGCAGATGATGTGGCCGGACGATTCGCCACCCAGCACACCCTCGTGTTTCTGCAGCAGCTCCATGACATAGCGGTCCCCGACGCGGGCGCGTTCAAACGCAATATTGCGGGCCTGCAGCGCGTGTTCCATGCCCAGGTTGGTCATGAGCGTGCCGATGACGGGGCCGAACAGCTGGTTATTCTCCTGCCGCGACAGCGCAATGATGAACAGCAGCTCGTCGCCGTCGACCAGTTCGCCCCGGTGATCGACCATGATGACCCGGTCACCGTCGCCGTCCAGTGCGATGCCGAGGTCGGCGCCCTCTTCCAGCACCCGCTCGCGCAGCAGGCCGGGGTTGGTCGAGCCGCAGTTGGCATTGATATTGAGACCGTCCGGCTCGACGTTGATGGCAACCACGTCGGCGCCCATTTCCACCAGCACGCTGGGCGCCACGTGGTAGGTCGCGCCGTTGGCGCAATCGATGACGACCTTCAGACCGCCAAGGCTGATCCGGGAAGGAATGGTGCTTTTACAGAATTCGATATAGCGTCCCCGGGCATCGTCCATGCGCTCCGCCTTGCCCAGCCGTTCGGACGATACCGTCACCATCGGCCGGTCCAGTTCTTCTTCGATTGCCGCCTCGACCTCGTCGGGCAGCTTGGTTCCCTGCGCCGAGAAGAACTTGATGCCGTTATCGTGATGCGGGTTGTGGGAGGCACTGATCACGATACCGGCGCAGGCGTGCAGGGTGCGCGTCAGGTAGGCGATGGCCGGGGTCGGCATGGGGCCCAGCAGGCGGATATCGACTCCGGACGCCGACAGGCCGGCTTCCAGCGCGGATTCGAACATGTACCCGGATATGCGCGTATCCTTGCCGATGACCACGCGCGTCGAGGCGCCGCTGCCCAGCACCTGCCCGGTCGCCCAGCCCAGCTTGAGCATGAATTCCGCATCGATAGGATGCTCCCCCACACGACCGCGAATACCATCCGTACCAAAATATTTTCTTGCCACTCTCAGTTCTCCTGTTCCTGGTGCGTATCGCGCAACGCCACATGCATCTGTAACGCCTGCCAGGTGGCCGCTACATCGTGCGAGCGCACCAGTATTGCCCCCCGCTCTACCGCGAGCACCGCCAGGGCGATGCTGGCCGGCAGGCGTTCGCCAACCTCCAGCCCGAGCAGTTTGCCGATCATGGATTTTCTCGACAAGCCCACGACCAGCGGCTGCCTGAGACGCGTAAATTCTTCAAGCCGCGCCAGCAACTGCAGGTTGTGCGAAACCGTTTTACCAAAACCAAAGCCGGGATCCAGCAGGACCTGTTCCCTGCGGATACCCGCCTGTTCACAGGCTGCGAGCCGCTGCGCCAGGAACTCCTTCACAACATCCACAACGTCACGGTAGCGCGGTTCATCCTGCATGGTACGCGGATCACCCTGCATGTGCATCAGGCACACCGGCACACCGCCGGCCGCGGCCACCTCCAGCGCACCCGGTTCCCGCAAGGCATTCACGTCGTTGATCAGTCCTGCACCGGCGTCGATGGCCGCCTGCATGACCGCAGGCTTTTGCGTATCGATGGAAATCGGCACCCGGAGCCGGGACTGTAATGCCTCGATGACCGGCACCACCCGCCCGATTTCGTCGGCCTCCGTAACCGGGGCGGCACCCGGTCGCGTGGATTCGCCGCCCACGTCGATGATCGCCGCCCCCTCGGCTTCCATGCGCAGGGCTCGCTGTACGGCTTTTTCAGGCGTAAAAAAATCACCCCCGTCCGAAAAGGAATCGGGGGTGACATTCAGAACGCCCATCACCCGGGGGTGTGACAGGTCGAGTGATTTACCTTTGCAGTCGACGATCAAGCGCGATGCCCGCTATTTCCAGGAAATCCCTGATTACTTCGAACAAGCCCGTCATTGCGAGCGAAGCGCGGCAATCCCATGCTGACGAATAAATCAGAGGTTCCCTAGTGCTGCCCTGCCGGTCCCCCGATCGGGTCACTGCTGTCCTTGCTGTCCTTGCTGGTCTGGTCGGAACTGGCAGCCGTACCGGTGGACGTACCGCCACCGCTGGACTGGCTGTCATCCCAGCCTTTCGGTTCACGCGCCGGCCTGCCTTCCATGATGTCATCGATCTGGTCAGCATCGATGGTCTCGTACTTGATCAGCGCTTCCGCCATCAGGTGCAGCTTGTCCAGGTTTTCGGTCAGCAGGCGACGTGCGCGCTCGTAGTTGCGGTCGATGATATTGCGGATCTCGCCATCGATGGCGTGCGCGGTTTCGTCGGACACGTTCTTGTGCTGGGTAACGGAGTGGCCGAGGAACACCTCGCCTTCCTCCTCGCTGTAGGTCAGCGGTCCCAGCCGTTCGGACAGGCCCCACTTGGTGACCATGTTGCGCGCCAGCTCGGTGGCACGCTGGATATCGTTGGATGCGCCGGTGGTCACCATCTCCTCGCCGAAGATCATCTCCTCCGCGATCCGGCCACCGAACAGGCTCGATATCTGGCTTTCCAGGCGCTGCTTGCTGAAGCTGTAGCGGTCCTCTTCCGGCAGGAACATGGTCACACCCAGCGCTCGTCCGCGCGGAATGATGGTGACCTTGTAGACGGGGTCGTGCGACGGTACCAGGCGCCCGACGATGGCATGCCCGGCCTCGTGGTAGGCGGTGAGTTTTTTCTCGTCCTCGCTCATCACCATGGAGCGGCGTTCGGCGCCCATCATGATCTTGTCCTTGGCCTTGTCCAGGTCTTCCATGTCGACCAGGCGCTTGCCGGCGCGCGCCGCAAACAGGGCGGCCTCGTTGACCAGGTTGGCGAGATCCGCACCGGAAAAACCGGGCGTACCGCGTGCAATCACGCTGGGGTTCAGGTTGTCCGCCCCCGGCACCTTGCGCAGGTGCACTTTCAGGATCTGTTCGCGGCCACGGATATCGGGCAGCGGCACCACTACCTGGCGGTCGAAACGGCCAGGGCGCAACAGCGCGGGATCGAGCACGTCCGGACGGTTGGTCGCGGCAATCACGATCACACCTTCGTTCCCTTCGAAGCCATCCATCTCCACCAGCAGCTGGTTGAGGGTCTGTTCGCGTTCGTCGTGACCGCCGCCCAGGCCGGCGCCACGATGGCGACCGACGGCGTCGATCTCGTCGATGAAGATAATGCAGGGTGCGTGCTTCTTGGCCTGCTCGAACATGTCGCGCACACGTGATGCGCCGACACCGACAAACATTTCCACGAAGTCGGAACCGGAAATGGTGAAGAACGGCACTTTCGCCTCGCCGGCGATGGCCTTGGCCAGCAGCGTTTTACCGGTACCCGGTGAACCGACCATCAACACACCCTGGGGGATCTTGCCGCCCAGCTTCTGGAACTTGCCGGGGTCGCGCAGGAACTCGACCAGCTCGGCCACCTCTTCCTTGGCTTCCTCGACACCGGCCACATCGTTGAAGGTGATCTTGACCTGGTCTTCGCCCAGCATGCGCGCGCGGCTCTTGCCGAAGGACATGGCGCCGCGACCGCCGCCACCGCCCTGCATCTGGCGCATGAAGAAAATCCACACACCGATCAGCAACAGCATCGGGAACCAGGAAATAAAGATCTGCATCAGCAGCGAATCCTGCTCCGGCGGCTGGGCCTTGACCTGCACACCGTTACCCAGCAGATCGTTGATCATCTCGGGGTCGTTGGGGGTGTAGCTGGAAAACTTTTCACCGCTGGTCAGCTCACCTTTCACGGTGCGACCGTCGATCACCACGCTCTGCACCCGACCGGCTTTTACATCGGCGATGAAGTCAGAATAGGCAATCGACTGCAAACGGGGCGCCGGCGGGCCAAAATTATTGAACACCGACATCAGGACGACCGCAATGATCACCCAGAGTAGAATATTTTTCGCCATGTCGTTCAAATCACGTTCCTCTTAACGAAACCA
>DRQL01000211.1 GCA_011371465.1 Gammaproteobacteria bacterium
CCGCCGAGCGCTTAGTCTGGCGGCATAAACTCAACTGTACCGGGAACGGAAACAGGTTCTACCAGGAGTCATTGCCATGAACCTCGAAAAAGTCATTTTTGCGTTTTTCTCCATCCTGGCGCTGACCCTGAACTTCGGTTTTTTTATCGGCGAGGTGGACGACCCCGCGCATCACAACGCCTATGAACTGTTTGCCGCCCTGATCGTCAGCCTCATTGCCACCATCATGAAGTTCGGTGACCGCGCCCACATCGGCGCCCTGCTGCTGGCTACCAGCCTGGTGGCCGACCTGCAGCTCATCGCGGCAGCCATGGTGTGGGGGTTCACGGTGTACGCGGTCAACGCCGAGCTGACCCCCTCGGTGATATCCAGCATCGTCTCGCTGTCAGCGGGCGCGCTGCTCGCCAACCTGACCTCGGTACTGCTGCTGGTGGTGGAAACGGTCACTTTCCGGCGCTAGCGCTTCGCCATGAAAAAAGTCGTCTACCTGTTATTGCGGCGCATGCGCCTGCCGTTGATTGTACTGATTTCCGTATACGCCATCTCGGTACTCGGCATGACGCTGATCACCGGCATGGACGACCAGGGCCGTCCCTGGCGCATGGACTTTTTCCACGCCATCTATTTTGTCAGCTTCCTGGGTTCCACCATCGGCCTGGGCGAGGTCCCTTACCCGCTGACCGATGCGCAACGTATGTGGACCACGTTCATCATCTACGCAGCGGTCGTCTCCTGGCTGTATGCCATCGGCTCGATACTGACGCTGGTCCAGGACCAGGCATTCAGGCGGGTGCTGGGGTTCACCTCGTTTGCCCGCAAGATACAACGCCTCCAGGAACCTTTCTACATCGTCTGCGGCTACGGGGATGCCGCCAGGCAGCTGGTCCGGGAACTCAGCGAGCACCACATACAGTGCGTGGTAATCGACCGGGACCGGGACAAAATCCTGGACCTGGAAGTCGAGGACCTGCCCTTTCATGTGCCAGGCCTGAGCGAAGACGCGACTGACTCGGATACCCTGCTGGCGGCCGGTCTGAAGCATCCATGCTGTCGCGGTGTCATCGGACTCAGTGGCATCGACGATATCAACCTCGCCATCGCCATCACCAGCAAGCTGCTGGCGCCCGAACTGCCGGTCTTCTGCCAGTCCGATTCCAGTGATACGGCCGCCAACATGGCCTCGTTCGGCACTGACCATATCATCGATCCCTTCGAAATCTTCGCCTCGCGCCTCGCCATGATGTTCCACTCGCCCAGCATGTACCTGGTCTATGAATGGATCACAGCCGTGCATGATGCTCCCCTGTCGGATTTCAAGAGCCCCCCGGCGGGCAGCTGGGTACTGTGCGGCTTTGGCCGGTTTGGCAAAGCGGTGCGTAAACATATCACCGGGGAAGGTGTGCAGACCCGCCTGATCGAAGCGGATACCCGGGCTACCGGCGCCCCGCCCGACACGATTGAAGGCCGTGGCACGGAAGCGGACACCCTGATCGAGGCGGGCATCCGCAATGCCACCGGCATCATTGCGGGCACCGACAGCGATACCAACAACCTGTCCATCCTGATTACCGCGCGTGACCTGAACCCGGAACTTTTTACCGTCGTCCGGCAGAACAGCCAGGGCAAGGATGCGATTTTCAGCGCGGCCGCGATTGACCTCATCATGCAGCCGGGCGCCATTACCGCGCAACGCATCCTGGGACTGATCCTGGCCCCGCTGCTGGATGACTTCCTGGGCATGGCACACAACCGGGATGAAGAATGGGCCAACCTGCTGGTCAGCCGCGTCGCCGGTGTGGTCGAGGAGGTCACCCCGGAAACCTGGGACCTGGACATCTCACCACTGTCGGCACCCGCGGTTTTCGATTGCCTGATACGCAACGACACCATCCGCCTGCGGGATATCTGCGTATACCCGCGCAGCCGCACCGAGCCGTTACCCTGCGTACCGCTGCTGATCAGGCGTGACAGCGGGAACCGCTTGCTGCCCGATATGGAAGAAACCCTGCAGGCAGGTGACCAGATCCTGTTCTGCGGTCTGGAGGACGCGCTGCGTCACACCCGTTACATTGTCAACGATCACCAGGCACTGTATTACGTGCGTACCGGTATCGACCGGCCCAGCGGCACACTCTGGCGCTGGCTGACCAGCGACTAATCCTGGTCCCGTGCCTCACGTTCCAGCCGCTGCAACTGCTCTGAACTCAACTTTCCGGCAGTCTCCAGCAAACCCTGCCGGGCTTCCTCATCGCCGCCCGCAACCGCCCGGTTGTACCAGCGGTAGGCCTCGGCGAGATCGGCTTCCACGCCGCGACCGTTGGCGTATGCCCACCCCAGCCCCTGCTGTGCCTCCGCCAGGCCGTGTGCGGCGGCCCGCTGCCACCAGCTGACCGCCAGCCGGTCGTTCTGCCCGGTTCCGATGCCCTTGTGATAATGCCAGCCGAGAAAATGCTGGGCCATGGCCACGTCCTCGTGCGCCAGCCTGGAAACGATGGCATAGGAACGGCTGAAATCGCCCCTGCTGATGGCGGCGACGGCTTCCTGTAATTCGGGTGGATCCTGGTCCATGCGCTGGGGCCTGTTAACAGGCTCCAGTATAACGTTAACCGCGCATAGGGATTCAACAGGAAGCGTGCGATAATTCCCGGGCAATGCCCGACCAGAACCCCGACCACCACGCCGAGCAATGGCTGGCGACGCTGATCCGACTCACGGCGCGCCTGCCCCTGCCCCTGCTGTACCTGATGGCGGATACACTGTACGCCGTGTCTTTCCACCTGCTGCGTTTTCAACGCAAGCTGGTGGAGGACAACCTGCGTGGCGTTTTCCCGGACCACTCCCGCGCCGCGATCCGGCGACTCGCGGCACGCAGCTACCGGAATACCGTGCACCTGCTGTTCGAATCCATAAAAGGTGCGACCCTGCCAGCCGGGGAACTGGTGCGGCGCGTGCAGATCGACAACCCGGAGCTGATTGACACACTGCTGGAACGCTACCCGACGGTCATCACCGTCGCCGCACATCACGGCAACTGGGAATGGCTGCAGCTGGCCTGTTCGCAGCGCTTCCAGGTCCCGCTGGCCGCGCTCTACAAGTCACTCAATCACCCGGGCATCGACATCCCGCTGCAGGCAACGCGCAGCCGTTTTGGCAGCCGCCTGATCGAAGCCCGCAACGCCCTGCCCGAACTGATCCGCTTTTCCCGGCAAGCCGGCATCATCGCCCTGGTCGCCGACCAGGGTCCGCGACCAGACGAAGAAAAATACTGGGCCTGTTTCCTGGGGCGTGACACCGCCTTTTACCCGGGCCCCGAAAAACTGGCCCGCCTGCTCAGGGCGCCACTGGTGTTCGTGCATATGCAGCGGCTGCGACGCGGCTATTACCGGATCCGCTTCGAACTGTTGACCACACCACCGTACACGCAACAGCCGGGAGCCGTCATGGAAACCTACATCCGGGCGGTCGAACAGCAGGTGCTTGCAGCACCCCAGGACTGGGTATGGATGTACAAACGCTGGAAATACCGGAAATCCCTGTATGAGTAGAGAGCCGCGTTCCGCGATCATTCACTCGCCCGCGCTGTTGTCGGGCAGTATCCGGGTTACCGAGCATGCCCACAGCCGGGGCCGCCGCCTGTTCAGTGGCACCCGCCTTAAACTGCTGCTGTTCCCCCTGTTGCACTGGCTGGTGAAACACACCTCGGTGACCATCGCGCTGGTTCCGATGCGCGTACTGACAGGGGTCATGCGGCCGCTCTATTACTGGCGGAGCAACCCGCTGCGCCGATCCTGCGAGGATGTGTGCAGCATCGCGCGCCGCGCAGGCCACCGTCATGACCCTGCACAGGTATACCGGCAGTTTTTGCGCAACGCGGTCGGCGTACTGGAAAACTACTTCCTGCTCTACCGTCACGGTATCGAGCGCGTGTCCATGCGCATCCAGTTACAGGAAGAAGACGCCCGGATGATACGGGAACTGGCGCAGCAACACGGCAGCGTTATCCTTGCGGTTCCGCACAATATCGCCAGTGCCCTTTCAGGCCTGAGGCTGAACCAGTCTTTTCCCCTGCTGGCCGTGGCCCGCAACTCCCCCACCATTGCCCGCACCAGGGTCACGCTGGATTTCTTCGAGCGCATGCAGGTCCCGGTGCTCATGGTGCGGGACGGCAACCCGTTTGAACTGTCTCGCCAGCTGTTCCGTGCCGCCGGGGAGGGGCACGTGATCGC
>DRQL01000212.1 GCA_011371465.1 Gammaproteobacteria bacterium
AACGACTGCCGCCGACACGAAAGGCAACCCCGCCCCGGCGACGGTCGCCACAGCATTCGAACGTCCCGCGCTGCAGGGAAACCGCGTGCACCCCGCCAAAGAACAGGTTGCGTTCCGGCCAGCGGCGGCTCTGTTCGAAACCGGCCTGCAGTTGCCGGTAAACCGCATTGTCGAACCCGTCTTCCATGTTCAGCAGACCTTTTTCGTAGTGTATACGCGGCCGGTCGACCGCTTCTGCAAGTGGCAGGCCTTCGTCAACGATACGCAGCAGGACCTGGAGTATGGCGGAACGAATGCGGTTCGAGCCACCGGAGCCCAGTGCAACCATACGTCCGTCATCCAGGTGCAGCACACTCGGTGCCATCATCGAGGTAAGACGCCGGTTCTCCACCCAGGCATGAAAGCCGTTCGGGTTCAGGTCTTCTTCGCCCAGCATGTTGTTCAGCATGATGCCGGTGTCACCGAGCAGGTGCCCGCAGCCTTCCCCGTTGCTGCTGGTCAGCGAGGCCAGGTTGCCTTCCCGGTCGATGACGCTGATATGCGTGGTGCCCCGGAACGCACGCGGCCGGCCCGCAACCTGTTCCCGGTAGCGATCCAGTAATTCGGGGTCGAGCAGCTGTTCGTCGAGTTGATCTCCATGGATGCTTTCGAGACGCGCTTCATTGGTGGCCTGCATGACTTCGGCGAGTGTCGAGATACCTGCTACCGAATCAATGGCAGCGCCTTGACTGCCGAGTTGATCCAGCAGTCGAAGTGCGAAGCTGATGAGCAGGCCGCCGGACGATGGTGGCGGGTTGGTCAGGAATTCACTGCGCCGGTATTTGACCTGTAACGGCTTGCGCCGGACGACGCGATAAGCGGCCAGGTCCTCCCGCTGCAGGTGGCCGCCCGAATCCCGGCAGGCCGCCTCGATCTGTGTGGCAATCTCGCCGTCATAGAACAGGTCTTCCCCCTCCAGGCCAAGCGCAAGCAGGGTGTCGGCCAGTTCAGGCAGGTACAGCGTTTCGCCTTCCCCCACCAGCCTGCTGCTGTCCTGCCGGCTGGCATAGCGCCGTGCGGCCCGGGGGGTGGCCAGGTAGATCGGCCGTACAACGTTGAGAATATAGGCCTGCAAACGATTGACGGATACACCATTGCGGGCCAGTTCTACCGCCGGTTGCAGGAGGACCGGCATTGGCAGGCTGGCAAGGTCCCGGTGGATGGCAAACAGCCCGCGCACCGTGCCCGGTGTGGCGACGGCCCCGTAACCGATATGGAATTCCTGCTGCGTGGTGCCGAAATCCGCGTGGATGGGGTGAAAATCGATATCCGCCGGGTGCCGTCGATGCCGTGGTGTCTGGGCAAAGAAGTCGTAGATGCCGGTATGACCGTCCGCCTGCTGTGCCAGCAGGAAGCCGCCGCCACCGAGGGAGGTCAGCACAGGTTCGGCTACACAGGCCGTCCAGTGGGCTGCAATGGCGGCATCGAAGGCATTGCCGCCCTCGCGCAGCGCAAAGGCTGCGGCTTCAGCGGTTTCCGCGTGCCCGGCAGCGACCGCACCTTTGACTGTTGTCCCGTGCATGGAGGGCAGGTTACCAGCCTGGCACCGTACCGTGCCAGCACTCCTTTCGCCGGAATGACGGGCCAGAAACAGATCAGATCAGCAGGTCCGTCCTGGCGGATGCTTCCGCTTTTTCCGTTTCGACCCTGGAGCGGCAACCCACCAGGTGATCGGCGGGCACCTTGAACCTGTCCACCAGGTAGTTCTTTACCCGTGCGGCACGCTGGTCAGCCAGTTCGGTCAGTTTTCCGGTATCGATGACAGGTTCCTTGACGGGCGTGTCCTGGCCGGCTTTTTTCTGCTTGCCCGAGTTTGCCTGTTGCTGAAAATAGATGGCATCCTGTCTGACCGCCACCCCGCACAGTTTGATGGCCAGCTTGGGACGGTCGTGCAGGACTTTGGCGACCTTTGACAGGTAATCCCGGTCGGTATCGTCCAGGTCGGATTTCCCGGGTTCAAAGTCGATGGATTTCAGGCGTACCCGGGTGACGGCTTCGCCCGCGTATTCGGCTGCCAGGATCAATGCGCCGTAGGGTTGCAGGGCGTATTTCAGGTAGCTGGTAGCACCCTTTTTAAGCCCTGTGGCAAAGGCCTGGCGGATCGCATCGCTGACATCGAATTCGGGGTTGTTGGCGTCTCCCTCGAACGGTATATCCAGTTCGATGGTGTTGTTTTTGTCGCGCAGGGTGTCGAGGGCCACGTTCAGCGGGACCGGGATACTGCTCTGCAGACTGTCCTTGCTGTCCACGCTTGTCAGTTCGAGCTGGTGCAGTTTCAGCACTGCTTTGCCCTTCATGACGTTTTTATCGCTTTTAATATCCAGGTCTGCATCCAGCGAACCACTGTCCAGCAGCACACCCAGGCTGTCGCGTGTGTAGGGAGACAGGCGGGGAAGATCCATGGCATAGAGTTTACCTTTCAGGTCCAGTCCCGGTGGTTGCAGGAACGGTTTGACGGTTCCGCTTGCCGACAGGCGGGTATGCTTGCCCAGCTTGCCATCGGCCGTGAGTGTGCTGGCCTGGTCCGGTTTCCCGCTGTCCAGGTTTTCCAGCGACAGCTCGCTGAACGTTAATGTTTCCCTGAAGGGCGGTTTTACAGCCTCATCAAGGATCGTCATGGTGCTGCCACTGGTAAAGTCGATACGCTGGATCGTCAGCCGGTTCTGTGCGCTTGCAGAGTCCGTGCTCCCGGTATGGCTGCCCGCAGGTTCTTTTCCGGAACCGGTCGCCGTTTCTTTTTCCTCCCCCAGCAGCAGCGACAGCAGTGTGTTGACCTTCCAGTTGCCCGCGCTGTCCCGGTGATACAGTACGTGCACGCCTTCCTCGTGAATGGTATCGATGGACGCGGCGCCGTCTCCATAGGCGACATTGCTGACCAGCAGACGGCCGGCCTGGTAGAAGGCGGTGTCCTGGTGCCCGGTGTCGTTGGTGCCACGCCCTATATTCAGGTTGTCAGCCGTGATCTGTGCGGCCTTGAAGCGGGGTTGTTCATCCAGTTCAAGCTGCTCGATGCGTAACCGTTCCGCGCTGACGATATCCATTTTTTTTTCGGGCGCTTCCAGGTCGGGTTGCAGGATATCGACATCGGCCTGCAGTCTGAATGCCGGTCCGGATGCCGGGTTGCTGAAGGCGAAGCTGCCTTCCAGCACCAGCTGGTGCTGCTGTACTTCCATGTGTCTGGCCGGCAGTTCCAGCGTGAGTTGTCCGATGTCCAGCTTGCCCTGGTTCTCCAGTTGCAGGGTCGGTGCGCCGTCCAGCGGGATGCTGACGCTGGTAGTACCGCTCCACTCTGAACTGTGGTTGGCGACCCGGGCATCCGGGTGGGAAACCCCGATCGCTTTTACCAGCAGTGTGCCCTGGTGCCGGACGTGCAGCGCCTCAGCCTGTTGTTCGATGGTGAAATCCCCGTCCAGGGACACCAGGCCCGCCAGTTTTGCCAGTGCCGGTTTTGCCAGTGATTCGAAGTCAGACAGTTGCAGGTCCTGCAGGGACACCGAGCCGGTGTATACCGGTGTGGCGGAAAACGGCGTCAGTTTTGCTTCCAGTGTCAGCGCTGCGTCATTGACGCGCCCCCGGAAATCCAGGCTGGCAGCCTGTTCAGGCGTCCACTGGGCCAGGTTGCCGATCTGCAGCTTGTCGATGTAGACCGTGCTGTTGATCCTGCGGTCCCGGTAGACCAGGGTGAAGTCGTGCAGGCCGAGCCGGTCGATACCGGCTGCCCATTGCGCAGATTCATCGGCGGGCTGGTCTTCTGCGTTGTCCGGCCCGGTGCTTGGCAGGGTGATGCCACCGATGCGCAGGACGTCCCCGTTGTTTACCAGCATCCGGAAGCCCGTCAGTTCGATGGACTGCACCCGGATATGCCTGTGCAGCAGCGGCAGCCATGCCAGGTTCAGTTCTGCAGTGGTGAAGGACAACGGGGTCCGGTCTTCCAGGTGAACGCTGACATTGTCCAGCCGCAGGATGCCGGTAAAGGGATTGAAATCGACGTCCTGTACCTCGACCCGTTCACCGCCGTGTTGCTCCAGCCACTGCTCCGCCAGCCGTTCGATGAGGAGCGGCGTGGTGGTCAGGATGGTGGCAAACAGGACCAGGACGACCAGTGTGACCCTGAACCAGCGGGAAGAGTAGATGGGCACAGGTTGCGGGGGGCGGGATCCAGTCTGGTTGGGGTCGGCATTCATGATCAAACGGTTCAGAAGCAGATGTTGGCCTGTGGTCGTTCAAGCGTACTCCGACCTGGGCCGGGCAGGGGGTAAATATCCATGATAATTAATAATTTGTCTAATGGATTGATTGATCTCCCGCACTGCCTCAGAATAGCGACCCTTGCGCGGGGCCGCTGGACCGGGCCGGCCGCCGAAAATTTGTAATTCAATCAGAGGAGTAGGGTTCGTGAAATTGATACTTTTAGGTGCGCCTGGCGCAGGTAAGGGCACGGTGGCCAAGCTGCTGACGGCCGTGGATGGTTCGGTGCAGATTTCGACGGGTGACATCCTGCGTGGTGCGGTGCAGGCCGGAACCGAGCTGGGCAAGAAGGCCGATGCCTTCATGAAGGCCGGTGACCTGGTGCCCGATGACCTGATCATGGGGATCATGGAGCAACGCCTGCAGGAACCCGATTGTGCCAATGGTTTCCTGCTGGACGGTTTCCCGCGCACCATCCCCCAGGCGGAAGCGTTGAAAGAACTGCTGGACCGTATCGGTGTCAAGCTGGACATGGCCGTCAACCTGGACGTGCCGCGTGAAGTCATCCTCGACCGCTTGACGACCCGCCGCACCTGTTCCAATCCCGAGTGTCAGGCGATCTATAACGTCAAGAGCAACCCGCCCAAGGTGGAAGGCGTGTGCGACAAGTGCGGCAGCCCGGTCATTCAGCGCGAAGACGAAACCGAGGAGGCCATCAGCAAGCGTCTCGAAACCTATAATGAAAAGACAGCGCCGCTGGCTGCGTACTACGAAAAGGAAGGCCTGTTGATGAATGTAAACGCCACATCCAGTGATGTGGTCGTGCAGACCATCAAGGACAAGCTGGGTATATAAATCCTGGCAGTCTGGCAAGGTGCATAAAGAACCCCGCGTGAGCGGGGTTTTTTTATGCGCGCAGGTAGTGCACAGGAAGTGCAGATGTTCAGACCGGTCTCTGTAAATACCAGGCATGTCGAGCAACCAAAGGTACAGATCCTGGTGGTTTGGTCGTGTAACAATCGCTCCCGGCGAACCTGTCGTGATTTTTATTTG
>DRQL01000213.1 GCA_011371465.1 Gammaproteobacteria bacterium
CCGGGCATCCGCACAGGGATGGAGAACGAAATGAATGAACAGGCTCAGGGCTACCGCGGTGCCCGCCACAACCCCGTTGCCGAACCCCTGCGCGGGTTCCGGTTCAACGGCCGTATGGCATGGACTTTGCCTTGATAATGAAAGGATTATTCTATACATATGGGAACCGGATCACAGCTTGCGGATGGGTAACAGGTTCACCATCCGGGTGTGAACAGGCACTCAGCTGCGGATCCCGTCCAGCATTGATACCCGTTTCCAGGCATGCGCTGGTGTCCGGAACGCCGAGGGAGGGCGTATGAAAGCATTACTCAGGGGAATTCTGACCGGATTACTGATCTGGCCGTTGCTGCTTGCGGCGGAAACCGCTGCCCCGCCGGAAAAAGGGATCAGTGACGATGTCCAGACCCTCAAGCAAGAGGTACTGGAACTCAACCGGGACCTGTTCCTGCTCGAGGAAGAACTGCTGTTCCCCTCCAACACCCAGATCTCGATATTCGTCTCCATGAACGTGGGAGAGTTTTTCAAACTCGATTCGGTAAAGCTCAAAATCGACGGCAAGGAGGTCGCGGACTACCTGTACACGCAACGCGAGCTGGAAGCGCTGGCGCGCGGTGGGGTGCAACGCATCTATATCGGCAACCTGCGCACCGGCGACCACGAACTGGTTGCTTTCTTCGTCGGCAAGGGTCCTCACGACCGGGACTACAAGCGCGGGACCACGATGACCATCAACAAGGGCCTGGGCCCCAAGTACGTTGAACTGAGAATCGTCGACCAGACCAGCAACTTTCAGCCCGAGTTTGAAGTCAGGGAGTGGTAATGCCGAAGCGCCTGCTTCATTTTTTTCTGTTCTGGGCGTGCCTGGCGGGAAGCGCCGGCAGTGGTGCCGTGTCGGTAAAACCCCAGGAGGTGCTCGACCTGCACTATGGGGAAGTCCTGTTCCACTTCTACCAGAACGACTACTTCACGGCCATCACCCACCTGCTGGCCGCACAGCAACAGAACCAGCTGCCACATCACCGGCAGGAAGCGGAGCTGTTGCTGGCCGGCCTGGAACTGTCCTACGGCATGCTCGACCAGGCGCAAGCACGCTTCGAACGCCTGCTGGACCAGGATACCGACAGGGAATTACGCAACCGCGTCTGGTACTACATCACCCGCATCGCCTACCAGCGCGGCCGGCATCAACAGGCGCTGGAGACACTGAAAAAGATTGACAAGCCGCGGGACAGGAACATGCGCGCGGAGCTGGCGCTGCTGAACGCCAACCTGCTCATGGAAACCGGCCAGAATGCAGAGGCCGCCGATGTACTGAAACACGCCTCCGTTCCCGAACGATGGAAAGACTACCTGCGCATCAACCGGGGCATCGCCCTGCTGCGCGCCGGCAAAATCAGGGAGGGCCAGGCCATACTGGACAAGCTGGGCGACCAGCGCGCCGATAATGAAGAGCTGCGCGCCCTGCGCGACCGAGCCAACCTGGGACTGGGCTACGAACTGCTGCGCAAGGGAGATGCCGAACAGGCGCGCAAGTACCTCAACCGGGTTCGCCTGCAGGGCCCTTTCATGCAGGCCGCGTTACTGGGTGCCGGCTGGGCCGACACGGAACGCGGCGATTTCGAACAGGCGCTCACGCCCTGGCTGGCGCTCATGAAACTGTCCGGCCATGATGCCCCGGTGCAGGAAGTACACCTTGCGGTCCCCTACGCGTTCAGCAAGATCGGCGACAACCAGCGCGCCAAGTACTTTTACAAGCAGGCCCTGGATTTCTATGACCGGGAGCAACAGTACCTGGCGGATGCCATCCAGGCCGCACGCTCCGGTGCGCTGGTCGCACTGCTGAGCCAGACGGACAATGACCCGGAGACATCCGGTGGCTGGCTCAATGAACCCCCGACCCTGGAAAATGTACCCTCCGGGCGTTACCTGGTGGACATACTGTCCGGGCATCCGTTCCAGGAAACCCTGAAAGACTACCGCGACCTCGATTACCTGGAACAGCTGCTGCGTAACTGGCTGAAAAATATCGGCCTGTACCACGACATGGTCGAGGCCCGGCGACTGGCGTATGAACAGCGTGCACCGCGGGTCCGGCAACGCATGGAGAAGCAGGAAGCAGCCGCCCTGCGCCAGCGCTGGCAGCACTTTCAGGACCTGATCCAGGCAGAGCACCGGAACGGGGACCCGCTGCATCTCGCCACCAGCAAGGAAAAACAGCAATGGAAAACCCTGCAGGAGGTACAGGAAAAACTGGCTGCCCTCCCTGCCGAACCGCGCTACCGGAAAATGCAGCAACGGGCGCGCTGGCTGCAGGGCACCCTCTACTGGCAGATCCAGTCGGATTACCGGGCGCGACTCCGTAACGCGGAAAACCAGGTCCGGGAACTGGACACCCTTACCGGCGAAGCGGTAACCAGGCACACGCAGGTCAACGATGCACTGGCCGATATCAAGGCGGGCTTTGACGGCTTCGATACACGCATCGAAGCCTTGCGCCAGCGCATCCTGGCGCTGTTGCCGCGTATCGACATGGCCCGCAGAGATGCCGGCAAACAGCTGCAGAAACTCGCCCTGAAGGAACTGGAAACCCGCCGGCAACGACTGTCCAGCTACCGGCTGCAGGCACGTTATGCACTGGCACGCAGTTACGATCAGGTTTCGCAGCAACCCGGGGTCAGCGGGGATGGAGCACAGCAGTGAAGCGCCTGCCCCGACTGCTGTCATTGACCGTCGCCCTGTCACTGGGCGGCTGTTCGCTGTTCTCCCGCCTTGATGATGACGCCTACGTCACAGTAGGCTCGCTGCCCCCGGAGGAACTGCCTGTCGTACCGACCGACAGCCCGGCACAGGACCGCGCCGAAGCCACCCGCCAGTACGAGGCTTTTCTGCAGGAGTCCCCGGACAGTGAACACGCGCCGGAAGCCATACGACGCCTGGCCGACCTGCAACTGGCCGCGGAACAGGAAGCTGTGGAACAGGGTGCTCCGCCACCGGGTGGCCAGTCCCGTGCCGCGCAGCTGTACGAGGAACTGCTGGAACGCTACCCGGATCTGCCCGACAACGAAAGCGCCCTGTACCTGCTGGCACGCGCCTATGACCAGGCCGGTGCCATCGAACCGTCCATGCAGGCCCTCACCCGCTACACACAAAGCTACCAGTCGGGCAACCAGTATGACGAAGCCCAGTTCCGCCGCGGTGAGTACCTGTTCATGCGACGCGACTATGCGCAGGCCCAGCAGGCATACCAGGCCGTGGTCGATACCTATGGACTGGAGTCCCCCTTTCACCAGCAGGCCCTGTACAAGCTGGGCTGGGCGCACTTCAAGCAGGGCCACTACCAGGCGGCACTGGACGCCTACCTGCAACTGCTGGATGAAACCATCCCCGACCACGATTCAGCCAGCATGCCGGACTATGTCAGGCGCACGGAACAGGAACGCCTGAACGACACCCTGCGCGCGATCAGCCTGAGTTTTTCCTACCTGGGTGACCCGGACGCCGTACGCAGCTACTTTGCACGCGAGGGCAACCGCAAGTACGAACCGCTGATTTACTCCAACCTCGCCGCCCTGCACCTGTCCAAGGAGCGCTACACGGACGCCGCGGAGACCTACAGCCTGTTTGCCAAAGTTCACCCCGGTCACCCGGAAGCGCCGCTGTTTCAGTCGAACGTGATCGACGTCTACAAAAAGGCCGGCTTCGCAGAACGCGTACTGGCCGAAAAAGAAGCCTTCGTGCTGCGTTATCAGCCCGCCAGCGACTACTGGAAACGCTATGATCCGGGCCAGTCGCCCTACATTCTGCCGGAGGTGCAACGACACCTGCGCGATGTGGCACGTCACTATCATGCCCTCGCCCAGCAGAAAAACGATCCGGCAACCTACGCACAGGCGGGCCGCTGGTACCAGCTCTACCTGCGCGCTTTCCCGGGCAGCGAGCAGGCACCCTACATGAATTTCCTGTACGCCGAACTGCTCACCAGCAGCGGCCAGCACGGGCTCGCGGCCGTGCAGTACGAACGCACCGCCTACGATTACGAGGAGCACAGAAAATCATCCGAGGCCGGTTATGCCGCACTGCTGGCCTACCGGAAACACGAGCCCTCGCTCAAGGGTGCCGCCAGGGCCGAATGGCATCGCGCCGGCATCGACAGTGCGCTGCGCTTTGCCGAACGCTTTCCGACTCACAAACAGGCGCTGCCGGTACGTACCCTGGCCGCACAACAGCTCTATGCCCTGAAAGAATACGAAGCCGCCATCGAAGCGGCCCGGCCAGTTGCGGAAAACCCGGCGGCACCGGCCGATTTACAGTTATCCGCCTGGACGGTAATCGCCCACGCCCGCTTCGACCTGGCCGACTACCAGTGGGCCGAATCCGCCTACCAGCAGGTGCTCGCCCGCATGCCGAAGAACAGCGACCAGCGGGAAAAAATGCAGGAAAAGCTGGCGGCCAGTATTTACAAGCAGGGCGAGATGGAGCGTGCCGCGGGTGACCTGCTTGCCGCGGCCGAACACTTCCTGCGCATCAGGGACGCCGTTCCGGGTTCAGACATCAACGTGACAGCCCAGTACGATGCCGCGGCCGCCTACATTGCACTGAAGCAGTGGCCCACCGCGATCCGGATCCTGGAACAGTGGCGCAACCGCTACCCCGGCAACGAACTGCAGGAAGATGTAACCGGCAAACTGGCCGTGCTGTACCAGCAGAACAAACAACCCTTGCACGCCGCCGTTGAGTTCGAGCGTATTGCCGAAACCGGCTCAGACCCGGCCCTGCGGCGGGAAGCCGCGTGGACCTCGGCCACGCTGTACCAGCAGGCCGGGCGGACGCAGCAGGCGATCAACGCCTGGACACGCTTTGTAAAAAACTATCCTGATCCCGTTGAACCGGCAGTGGAAGCCCGCTATCAGCTGGTGCAACTGTTCCGGGACGCCGGCTCTGCCGGCAAGGTACGTTACTGGCAGGAGCAGATCATCCGGGCTGACCGGGCTGCCGGTCGGGCGCGCACCGACCGCACCCGTTACCTGGCAGCACACGCCAGGCTGGCGCTGGTCGAGCCCGATCGCAAACGCTACCAAAGCATCCGGCTGAAAGAACCATTAAAGAAAAACCTCGCGCGCAAGAAGAAATACATGCAGGCTTCGATCAAGGGCTACAATGCCGCCGCCGCCTATAACGTGTCCGAAGTAACCACGCAGGCCACCTACCGCATCGGCGAGCTGTACGGTGACTTCAGCGTGGCGCTGCTGGAGTCCGAACGTCCGCGCAACCTCAATGGCGAGGAACTGGAACAGTACGATATCCTGCTGGAGGAACAGGCCTACCCCTTTGAGGAAAAAGCGATCGAGGTCCACGAAGCCAATGCACAGCGCGTGGTTGACGGCCTGTACGATGAATGGGTAAAAAAGAGCATGCTGGCGCTGGCAAAACTGATGCCGGTGCGTTACGCGAAGGAAGAGAAGGGTGAAGACTTTGTCGCCGCATTACAGTAAAGCGCTCGTCACGGGCCTGATCCTCCTGTGGTTGCTGGGCGGCTGCAGCGGTACCGCCACGCGTGACGGGGACAGCGGACAGGCCGTCAAACTGCCGCGCGACTATGACCAGGCGCTGGTACTGATGCAGAGCGGCGACTACGGGGCCGCCATTCCCGTATTACAGGCCTTCATCGAACAACAGCCGCAACTTGCGGGTCCGCACCTCAATCTTGGTATCGCCTACCGGAAAGTCGGCGAACCCGACGCGGCCGTAACCGCCCTGGAGAAGGCCGCTGAACTGAACCCGGACAACCCGGTCACCTACCAGCAACTGGGCATCAGCTACCGCGAACAGGGCCGGTTCGAGGCCGCACTGGACGCGTACAAAAAGGCACTGAAACTGGATCCGGCGTATGCGCTGGCGCACCGCAATATCGGCATTCTGTATGATCTCTACCTGCAGCAACCGGCGCTGGCGCTGCAACATTACCGGCGTTACCTGGAGCTGATCGGGGAACCCGACCAGACGGTCGACCGCTGGGTGGTGGACCTGCAACGCCGTACCGGCACGGCCAGCGCGAGGTCGACACCATGAAACAAACCCGCAGACTGCTCGCATTCCTCATCGCCGCCGCTGCCCTGCAGGTGGCGGCCGAGGAGCAACTGGACCTCGAAGGCATGGCGGTCATCGGCAACCGCGAGCTGCCCAAGGCACTGTTTATCGTGCCGTGGAAAGACCCCAACGCGGAATTGACACCCGAGCGTCCGGTGAATAGCCTGATTGATGAGACGCTGCAGCCGGTCGACCCGGATGTTTTCAGACGCAAACTGGAATATTTCGACACAGTTCACAAAACGGA
>DRQL01000214.1 GCA_011371465.1 Gammaproteobacteria bacterium
GTGATCGGCGGCCTGCTGATCGACCCGCAGGCGCTCTATCGCATCGCCGAGCCGCTGCGTCCGTCCGACTTCGCCGACGGTCGCAACGCCCGCGCCTACCGCGTGATCTGCCGAATGCTGGGTGCTGGCGAGACCGTGGACGTGGTGACGGTTTCCGAGGCCGGCGGCGGCGAACTAGCGTATCTCGGCAGGCTGGCGAAGGACACGCCGAGCGCGGCGAATGTGCCGGCGTATGCCGAGCGAGTCCGTGAAGCTGCGAGGCGGCGCACGCTGGCCCGCGCCCTGCAAGACGGCCTTGCCCGCATTGAGCGCGGCGAACCCGTGGCAGAGGTGCAGCAGGCGGTCGGAAATGCTCTCGACGCTACCTGTGACAGCCGTGGACGGTCGTTCTCCGAGATTGTGGGCGTTGCTCTTACCCAAGCGGAAACGGCGCGAGAGCAACGCCTGAGCGGTTCGACGCTCGGCGTGTCATGGACATTGCCGCTGCTCAACCACCTGACTGGCGGCCTGCACGGCCCGAAGCTGGTGGTACTTGGTGGCCGGCCGGGCACGTTCAAGACGGCGTTCGCCTTGCAGGTTGCCGCTCGCGCCGCTGCCCAAGGCCGACCGGTCGGGTTTGTCAGCCTGGAGATGGCCGGCCCTGAACTGGCAATGCGCGCTATCGCGAACGAGCTGCGGCTGAACGGTGCGGACCTGGCACACGGGGACCGTGAGACGCTGAAGGCCGCACAGCAGGCGCAAGGCTGGGACTGGCCGCTGTTCATCGAAGACCGCGTGAGCAGTTGGCCCGACATTGCGGCGCGTGTCACCGGCTGGAAGCACCGGCATGGCATCGAGCTGGCCGTGATCGACTACCTGCAAATCATTCGCCTGCACGGCAAGGCAACGCGCTTCGAGAAGCTGGGCGAGGTTTCACGCGAAAGCAAACTGCTGGCACAGCGGCTCGGTATCCCGATCTTGCTGCTCGCGCAGATCAGTCGTGCCGTTGAGCAGGACAAGCGCCGGCCGCTGCTCTCCGACATTCGGGAGTGCGGCAACGTCGAGCAGGACGCCGACCTTGTGCTGTTCACCCACCGTCGGCAGTGCGACGACCGGCCTGACGAGTTCGAGCTAATCCTGGCGAAACAACGCAACGGGCCAGCCGGCAAGGTCATCCGCCTGCACGTTGACGGCCCGGCCTACCGGATTGGCGAAGTGTGGGAGCAGGGCGCATGACCGGCACACGAAAAGGCGTCGCACGCCATCCGACCGACCGGGCCGAGTACGTCATGCACGTCACGGCCGGCTGACCGTGCGACGGCTGCCCGAGTTATTCCGAATGCGCGGCGACCGGCATGGCGTGCCGTAGTTTCTCGCACTGGGTGCAAACCGGCCGGGTTCCTGAAAATTGCAACGTCATCCACAGCCAAAGGAGGCAAAACGATGATCGACATGACCGACGAAACCAACCAACCCCGTTTCGACCTGACCGGCGAAGAACTGCATGCGCTTGAGGTTGATCTCATGCGCACCGTGGACGAGTTTTTCCGACGCCGGCGCGTGCACCCCGTGCATTGTGTTGCGTTGCTCGGTGCGGTGACCGGCCGCGCGCTGTTCGCTGCCGTAAAGCCCGAGGAACTGCCGCAAAGCGTGTCGCACGTCGTCGGCATGCTCCGGGCACGCGCGTTCGGCTCGCCGTGCCTGCCTGGCGAGATCGAGCACTAAGACGCTGCCGTGGACAAGGTCGAGGCGCTACAGGTCGCCATCGAGGCGATGCAACGCCACGAACCCATCCCCGAGCCGGCAGCGTCGTGGCTGGCGGATGGCCTGCGATGGTTCCTTGAGCACGAAGGCGTGTCGCTCGACCAGGCGCTTGAATTGCGGCCGCCGCGTGGCGGTGCGCACCTGACCGTCTGGCGGCAGCGAAAGATGGCCGAACGCAACCGGCTGCTGCATGAACTGGCGCGGAGCCTGCACGGCGTTTGCTGGCGGTCGGCGGTGGTGATCGGCGGATGGCTTCGGGAATTGCGCGACAGTGGCAAGCTGCCGGACGAGCCGGACACGCAGCAAGCCGTCAACGTGTACCTGCTCGACCTGCTCGGTGCGCCGGTCAGCGGTTCACAGATATGGCGAACTTTGCAGGAAACTGCGCACTTGCATCGAATACCCGATTATTCGCAAGTGGATGCGCGTGTGGTAGAACGCAGCCCATGAAGCTGACGACCCGACTTGCCCATTTCACCCCGTCCAGCGTCAACGCCGACGCGCGGACGGCCACTGTGGTTTTCTCGACCGGCGCGCGCGTGCTCCGAAAGCCGTTTCTCGAAGAACCGTTTTTCGAGGAGCTGTCGCTTGATCCCGCGCACGTTCGCCTCGACCGCCTGAACAACGGTGCGCCGTTGCTTGATTCGCACAAGCGCGGTGACTTGTCCGGTCAGATCGGCGTGGTCGAATCCGCAACCGTGGACGGCAAGCAGGGCACGGCGGTCGTCCGCTTCTCCGACCGTGAGGACGTGCGGCCTGTTTTCGACGACGTGCAGGCCGGCGTGGTTCGCAACGTGTCCATCGGCTACGTGGTGCATGCATGGCGCGACATCACTGGCCCGGACGACAAGCACCCGGTCAAGCTGGCGGTCGATTGGGAACCCTACGAGATTTCGCTGGTGACCGTCGGGGCCGACGCGGCCGCCGGCGTTCGCAGTGCCGACATGGAGACTGAAGACATGGGCGACAAAACCAAACCGAACACCCCCGAGACTTCCCCGCGTGAGCGAAAGCGAGCGGCTGCCATCGTGGCCGCCTGCCGGGCCGCTGGCCTTGGCATCGACTACGCCGAGGAACTGCTGGCCTCCGACCTGTCGCTGGATCAGGCACGCGCCCGCATCCTCGACGAACTGGCCAGCCGGGGCGACGCGGCGCCGACCTATACGCAGCGTGCCACAGGCGACATGCTGCGCGAGGGCCGCAACCTGCAAACCTTCGACAATCCCGAGTTCCGGCGCGATGCGATGGCCGAGGCGCTGGCGTGCCGCCATACCGCCGCCACGCCTAGCGAATCCGCGCGCGAGTTCATGCACCTGCGGTTGGTCGATATGGCGCGCCTGTGTCTCGAAGACGCCGGCGTGAGAACGCGCCTGCTCGGTCCGGTCGCCATCATGGAACGTGCCCTGGGCGGTCTCGGCACCACGAGTGATTTTCCGCAGTTGCTCGGCAGCACCGGCAACCGCATCCTGCGGCAAGCCTATGACGCCGCGCCGTCCGGCTTGAAACAGGTAGCCCGCGAAACCACGGCCGCCGACTTCCGCGCCAAGACGGCGCTCATGCTCGGCGAGATGCCCGAGCTGCTGGAAGTCAACGAGCACGGCGAGTTCACCCACGGCGGCGCGGCGGAAGCATCCGAAAGCTATTCGGTGCGCACCTTCGGCCGCATTTTCGGCCTGAGCCGGCAGGCGCTGGTCAATGATGATCTGGGTGCGTTCTCGCAAATGAACGTCCGGCTCGGCCGCGCTGCCGCCGAGTTCGAGGCGAAGTTCCTTGCCGACCTGTTGCTGTCGAATCCGACCATGAGCGACGGCAAGGCGCTGTTCAGCACGTCGCACAAGAATCTGGAAGGCACGGGCTCGGTCATCACGGTCGCCAGCCTGTCCAATGCACGCGCGGCCATGCGGTTGCAGACCGGGCTAGACGGAAAGACCGTCATCAATGCGCAGCCGCGCTTCATCGTCACGCCAGCCACGCAGGAAACCGTGGCGCAGCAGGTTGTCGCTGATATTCAGGCCGCTACGGTCGGCGACGTGAACCCCTTTGGTGGCCGCCTCGAAGTGGTCGTGGAACCGCGCCTCGACGGCACGAGCACGAAAGCCTGGTATCTGTTCGCTGACCCGGCCGTGATCGACACGCTCGAATACGCCCACCTGGAAGATGCTCAAGGGCCGCAGCTATTCCTCAAGGAAGGCTTCTCGGTCGATGGCGTCGAGTTCAAGGTGCGAGACGACTTCGGCGCGGGCTTCCTCGACTGGCGCGGCTGCTACAAGAACCCCGGCGCGTAATATCCGGCTATCGGCGGCGTGTTTCACAGGCATGTACATGCCGCTATCGGGGCCGCACCCGTGTGCGGTGGAAGCGCCTCCCGATGCCATCCCGCCTCCTGTTGTGGCACCACGGCGCACCTTTCAACCGGTCCGCACCCCCATGGTTGCGGGTCCTTTTCTTGGGTGAAGCAACGCGGGTACGGGGCACGCGGCTTTTGCGCGTTTTTGGACCGCCGAATGTCGCTCCGATTTTCACTATGAGGGCGTGCCGATGATCGTTAGTCAAACCGAATTCGCCGAGCTGGTCGGTTACTCGCCGCGCCAGGTGTTGAACTGGATCAAGGCCGGTATGCCGTGCGAATCGAGCGGCCGGCAGGGCAGGAAAGCGAAGATCGACACCGCGAAAGCGATTCGCTGGCTGCTGTCGCGGAAGGCCGAGAAACAGGAAACCGGGCTGTCGAAGGACCGGCAGCGGTTGCTCAAGGCACAGGCCAGGCGCATCGAGCTGGAGACGGCCGAACGCGAGGGCGCGCTGATCGAGTTCGAGGTAGTCCAGCAGATCATGCGCGAGTCCATGCAGATCGTTGCGGCCGGCATGGATTCGCTGCCTGGCCGGCTGGCGAGTCAGCTTGCGACCATGACGGAGCCGGGCGAGATTCGGGCGCTGCTGCTCAGGGAGCTGCGCAACGTCCGCCGGCAGGGCGCCGACCAGATGGAAGCGCTGGCCGGTGGTACCGAACCGCAGACGGGCACGGGCGGCTGAACCCGGCCGACAGAGCCTTCAAGCCGACAGGGCGACCGCCACCCCAGGACCACAGCCGAAGCCTGGTCGGCCTGAGCCCGAATAGCGCACGCTGGTTCTCCACCCCCACCGCTGGCCTTGTCAGACCATCCAGGAGCGGCGCTGCCGCTACCCCTTGCCGAAACTACCCCGACCGTCTGGCGGGCTGTGCGGCTGTCTCGGGAAGGCACGGAGCCGGGTCGGTCAATGGTGCGGTTTGCGTGGTGCGAGGGTGCTGCACGCTCCCCCAAAAAAGCACAAATCCAGCACACCACCGGGCGCAAACACCCACTTATCCACAACCAATAGTTTCTATGTTGTTGTCGTAAGCTATTGATGATCTGTTAATAGTTCTTGTGGTATATTGTGGCTGGTTGCGTGAGATAGGGTCTTGAAAACCGGCAGGGGTTCACGCCCCTCGTGGGTTCAAATCCCACCCTCTCCGCCATGTTTATTGACCGGGCCAGGGAAAGGTCCGGGTTTCATCCACTGCCCCTGTACAAGGAAGACCCGCTATGGACAAACCTGCAA
>DRQL01000215.1 GCA_011371465.1 Gammaproteobacteria bacterium
AGCATCCGCCTGCTGCTACTGGTGCTTGCCGGTGCCGCCTGGTCACGTTTTATCTACCGCTCGGTAGTGGATGACTACCGGCGCTTTCTCGACAAGCAACTGCTCGGGCCCGGCAGCCTGCGCAAGGTATTTTGAGTACTGCATACCCCCAGGGCACTGCGGGAGCAGCCCGGCAGGTATAATGGCCGGATGAGTACCCGTGAAGTCCGAACCACCTGCCCGTACTGCGGCGTCGGTTGCGGCGTGCTGGCCAGCGCCGACGAGGCCATGAATGTCAGCGTGCGCGGCGATCCCGAGCACCCCGCCAACTTCGGCCGCCTCTGTTCCAAGGGCGCGGCGCTGGGCGAGACCGTCGGGCCGGACAATCGTCTGCTGTACCCGGAAATGGACGGAGAACGCACCGACTGGGGCCGTGCCCTGGACCGGGTGGCCGGCGAGTTCAGGCGTATTATCGACACACACGGACCGGATGCCGTGGCCTTCTATGTGTCCGGCCAGTTGCTGACCGAGGACTACTACGTCGCCAACAAGCTGATGAAAGGGTTCATCGGTTCCGCCAACATCGATACCAACTCGCGTCTGTGCATGTCTTCGGCGGTGGCCGGTTACAAACGTGCCTTTGGCACCGACACGGTACCCTGCAGCTACGAGGACCTGGAACGCGCCAAGCTGATTGTGCTGGCGGGCTCTAACACCGCCTGGTGTCACCCGGTACTGTTCCAGCGCATCCGCAAGGCAAAGCAGGAGCACCCCGACCTGATGGTGGTGGTGATCGATCCGCGCCGCACGCCTACCTGCGACATCGCCGACCTGCACCTGGCAGTACGGCCCGGCAGCGATGCGCTGTTGTTCAACGGCCTGCTCTGCTACCTGCAGGACAGCGGCGAGCTGAATACGCTGTTCGTGGAACGTTGTACCGAGGGTGCGGAAGAAGCCCTGGCCAGCGCACGCCGGTCGGCTGCCGATCCTGACACAGTCGCCGCGCGCTGCGGGCTGGAAGCCGCTGCTCTGCGCGAGTTTTACCGCCTGTTTGCCCGCACCGAACGGGTGGTCACGGTGTTTTCCCAGGGCATCAACCAGTTTTCCTTCGGGACCGACAAGGTCAACAGCATTATCAACTGCCATTTGCTGAGCGGCCGGATCGGCCGGCCGGGCATGGGGCCGTTCTCCTTCACCGGGCAACCCAATGCCATGGGCGGGCGCGAGGTCGGCGGACTGGCCAACCAGCTCGCCGCGCATATGGAACTCGACAACCCCGAACACCGTGAGCGGGTGCAGCGTTTCTGGCAGTCGCCCGCCATGCCGCAGCAAGCCGGGCTGAAAGCCGTCGAACTGTTCCAGGCCATCGAGGCAGGCCGGGTAAAAGCGGTATGGATCATGGCCACCAACCCGGCGGTGAGCCTGCCCGATACACAGCGGGTGCGGGCCGCCCTGAAGCAATGCGAGTTCGTGGTGGTATCGGACTGCGTGCAGCATACTGACACCACGGTCTATGCCGACGTGCTGCTGCCGGCGCAGAGCTGGGGGGAGAAAGAAGGTACGGTTACCAACTCCGAACGGCGCATCTCCCGCCAGCGTGCCTTCCTGCCCACCCAGGGCGATGCCCGGCCGGACTGGTGGATGATCAGCGAGGTGGGACGGCGCATGGGCTTCGAGGCGGCGTTCGACTACCGGCAGGCCGCCGAAGTATGGCGTGAACATGCGGCCCTGTCCGGTTTTGAAAACGACGGCGAACGTGATTTCGATGTCAGCGCACTGGCCGCTATCAGCGACGAGGACTACCAGTACCTGCCGCCCGTGCAGTGGCCGGTCAGCCGCGCAGCTCCGCAGGGCAGCGCGCGCATGTTCAGTGACGGTCGCTTTTTTACCCGTACCGGCCGCGCCCGCTTTGTCGCCGTGGCAGATCCGCAGCCGGCACACACCGTCGACGCTGAATACCCGTTCATACTGAACAGCGGGCGGGTGCGGGACCACTGGCACACCATGACCCGCACCGGCAAGTCCCCGCGCCTGTCCGGACATATCGTCGAGCCTTACGCCGAACTGCACCCCGACGATGCCGCACGGTATGCCATCGAGGATCACGCGCTGGTCAGGCTGCGCAGCCAATGGGGCGAAATCCGCGTGCGCGCCCGCGTATCCGACGCGCAGCAACGCGGCAGTGTCTTCGTGCCCATGCACTGGAATCTGCAGTTCTCCAGCGTAGCGAGCGTGGATTGCCTGGTCAGCCCCGCCACCGACCCGCTCTCCGGGCAGCCGGAGTTCAAGTACACGCCCGTGGCCATCGAACCCGTCGCGGTCGCCTGGTACGGGTTCATCCTGTCGCGTCGCCGGCTGGAACTGAAAAACGCCCTGTACTGGTCCTGTTCCAAAGGGCAGGGCATGTGGCGCTACGAAATCGCCGGCGCACAAAGCCCCAAAGACTGGGCCGGCTGCGCGCGCGCCCTGCTGTGCAGCGCCGCAAGCGATGTCGACTGGCTGGAATACTTTGATTCAGCCGCCAACCGCTACCGGGCCGCCCGGCTGGTGGATGATCGGCTGGAAAGCTGCATCTTCATCGGCCCCGGCGTCGAACTGCCGTCCCGCGACTGGTTGTCAAAACTGTTTGAACAGGGCCCGATCGACGATGCCGCCCGCACCAGCCTGCTCACCGGCCAGCCGGCCATCGGGCAGAAAGATGCCGGGCCCGTGGTCTGCGCCTGTTTTAATGTCGGGGTGAATACGCTGGTGGACGCGATTCAGAACCGGCACCTGACCAGCGTGGAGCAGATCGGCGAAGCGCTGCAGGCCGGCACCAACTGTGGATCCTGCATACCCGAGCTACGGGCGCTGCTGGCAGCGTCAGGTCAGGAAGACTGATCTACGCCAGCATGCGCAACGGACTGCGCACGGCGTTACCACCCCGTTTGAGCACATGCGTGTAGATCTGCGTGGTTTTCACATCCCTGTGCCCCAGCAGATCCTGCACGGTACGAATATCGTAGCCATCCTCGAGCAGGTGGGTGGCAAAGGAATGCCGGAAAGTGTGGCAGGATGCGGGTTTCCGGATATTCGCCTGGTACACGGCTCGCTTGACCGATCGCTGGATGGTGCTTTCAAACACATGGTGCCGTTTTATATCGCCGGATCGCGGATCCCTTGAACGGCGGTCGGCTGCAAACAGGAACTGCCAGTGCAGCGAACGCGCCTGGTCGGGATATTTCCTCGCGAGCGCATAAGGCATATCCACCGCCCCGAAACCTTCTGCAATATCCCGCTGGTGCAACGCCTCCACGCGCTGGATGGCCCGCAGGATATCCGCCTCCAGGGGATCAGGGAGAATCGTCACCCGGTCCTTGTTGCCTTTCGCAGCGCGAACCAGGATGGCCCGCCTGTCCAGGTCGATATCCTTTATACGCAGTCTGAGCGTTTCCATCAGCCGGAGACCGCTACCGTACATCAGGCCGGCCATCAGCAGATACGGCTGTTGCATAAAACTGAAGATCCGCCGGATTTCCTCGCGCGACAACACAACGGGAAGGCGTTTTCCCGGCCTGGCGCGAATGACGTTTTCAATATCCGCCAGGGGAATATCAAGTACCTTCCGATACAGGAACAGGATGGCATTCAGTGCCTGATTTTGCGTAGAGGCTGAAACCTGCCGGTTCACTGCGAGGTAGGTAAGAAAGACAGAAACGTCCCTGCCACCCAGATCACGGGGATGCCGGTTATTGTGAAAGCGGATAAAAAACCGTATCCAGTAGCAATAGGCATGCTCGGTTTTCCGACTGTAATGCAGTGTTCGTACTGTATTCCTGACCTGGTCCAGCAAGCGTACATTGGCCATTGCATGTTTCCTCCATGAAACATTTACACTGTTTAAACATACAGTATCCGGCTGGATATTGGAAGCAGCGAGTCAGAAATCGTGCGCGCATATATGCCCCGGTATCGATGCAAAAGGGGCAATATTTAACTATTTCAAAAAGTTACAAGGCTGCGATATCGGCGGAAACAAAACGGATTATACAGCGTATGCTGCACTTGCATGGGTATAGCCAATATCACAGCGTACGCCGCCTGTTTTTGCGGCTTGAATATCAAGGTGAGTTTATATACAAAGATCAATGGATTATGGGGGATGATAATGCTCATC
>DRQL01000216.1 GCA_011371465.1 Gammaproteobacteria bacterium
AAAACTGTCAGAAATTGAAGGCATTGGAGACACTTACTCCGCCAAACTGGAAATGGCGGGCATTGCTTCGCTGGAGGATCTTTTACATACCTGCGGTGAAAAAAAAGGCCGTACGGAAATGGCTGAGAAATCGGGCATTAGTGAAAAACTGATCCTCAACTGGGTAAATCGCGCGGACCTGTCAAGGATCAGGGGCGTGAGCACCCAGTATGCTGACCTGCTTGAGTGTGCAGGGGTCGATACCGTTCCCGAACTGGCGCAACGCAACGCGGAAAACCTGCTGGCAAAGATGGCGGAAGTTAATGCGGAGAAAAACCTGGTGCGCAAGGTTCCGAGCGTTTCACAGGTACAGGAATGGGTGGCGCAGGCGAAGGAATTGCCTCGCGCAGTTACTCACTAGCTGTAAAAAGGACTGGATGCGATAGCGCCGGGAGTCACTGTTACGCACAGCGACTCCCGGCGTTCCCCGGTTTTGTAGTGCAGACCGGCCCGGTTGCTTCAACCCTTTCCGCCAGAGGATGGATTCCGCCCATGTTATCGCTCTACCAGTTCCCGATATCCCATTACTGTGAAAAGGTACGCTGGGCCCTGGATCACAAACAGCTGGATTACCGCGGGGTGAATTTCCTGCCGGGTTTCCATGTGACCAAGGCGAAAAAACTGTCGGGGCGGACCAGTGTGCCCATTCTTGTGCATGACGACAGGGTTATCCGCAACTCCAGCGATATCATCACTTACCTGGACACGACCTTTCCGGAGCATCCACTTACCCCGGCTGACGAACCACAAAAACAGGAGGCCCTTGAGTGGGAACGGTTTGCCGACCGGGAGGTCGGGCCTTACGTCCGGCGTGTCTGTTACCACACCTTGCTTGAGTATCCCGCGCTGGTGATCCCTTTCTTTACCCTGGGTGGTCCCTGGTACGGGCCATGGCTGCTGCGTCCCCTGTTTCCTGCCCTGAGCAAAAAAATGCGCAAGTTAATGAACATCAATGCAGCGTCCGCGCAACAGGGACAGGAACACCTGGTGCAGGTCCTCGACAAGGTGCACGAACACCTCCAGGGCAAAACGTATTTCGTCGGCGACCGGTTTTCGCGCGCTGACCTGGCGGTGGCCTCCCTGCTGGCGCCCCTGTGCCGGCCCGCCGGGTATGGGCTGGACTGGCCACCGGGCTATCCCGAACCGCTGGCACAGTTTGTCGAAGCGCAGTCGGAAAAGCTGGCCTGGGTAAACCGGTTGTATAAACAGCACCGATAGTCTTCCAGGTCGTGATCAATGCGGTGGAATCAGGCGACGTCTGAATCGGACGCCTTGTGTTCACGCTCCAGCACCGGCCGCAGGAAGCAGCCGGTGTGTGAAGCGCTGTTGGCCGCGACTGTTTCCGGTGTGCCGGTGGCGATGATTTCGCCGCCGCCGTTACCGCCTTCCGGTCCCAGGTCGATGACCCAGTCGGCGGTTTTGATGACGTCGAGGTTGTGTTCGATGATGACCACGGTATTGCCGTGGTCGCGCAGGCGGTGCAGAACGCGCAGCAGTTGTTCGATATCGTGGAAGTGCAGGCCGGTGGTGGGTTCGTCAAGTATGTACAGTGTTTTGCCGGTGTCGCGTTTGGACAGTTCCCGGGACAGTTTCACCCGCTGGGCTTCGCCGCCGGACAGGGTGGTGGCGTTCTGCCCGAGGTGGATGTAACTCAGTCCCACGTCCAGCAGGGTCTGCAATTTGCGCGACAGCACCGGAATCGAGCTGAAGAAGTCAGCCGCGTCCTCGACGGTCATCTCCAGCACTTCGTGGATGTTTTTCCCCTTGTAACGGATGTCCAGGGTCTCGCGGTTGTAGCGTTTGCCCTTGCACACGTCGCAGGGTACGTAGATGTCGGGCAGGAAGTGCATCTCCACCTTGATCACGCCGTCACCCCGGCAGGCTTCGCAACGCCCGCCCTTGACGTTGAAGCTGAAGCGGCCGGGTTTGTAACCGCGTGAACGTGCTTCCTGGGTGCCGGCAAACAGTTCGCGGATGGGGGTGAACAGGCCGGTATAGGTCGCCGGGTTGGAACGCGGGGTACGGCCGATCGGACTCTGGTCGATGTCGACCACCTTGTCGAACTGGTCCATGCCTTCCACGCATTCGTGCGGCGCAGGGTCGGTGGCGGCGCCGTTCAGTTCCGCAGCGGCGACCCGGTACAGGGTGTCGTTGATCAGGGTCGATTTTCCGGAGCCCGAAACACCGGTGACACAGGTCAGCAGGCCGACCGGGATACTCAGCGTGACCGACTTCAGGTTATTGCCGCTGGCGCCACGGGTGACCAGCTGGCGTTGCGGGTCATTGGGTGTGCGCCTGGCCGGGATATCGATGCGTCGCGTACCGTTCAGGTACTGCCCGGTCAGCGAGGCCGGGTTGTTGATGATTTCTTCGGGCGTGCCCTGTGCCACCACCTTGCCGCCGTGGATGCCGGCCCCCGGCCCCATGTCGACCACGTGGTCCGCGCTGCGGATGGCGTCTTCGTCGTGCTCGACCACGATCACGGTGTTGCCCAGGTCGCGCAGGTAGGTGAGGGTGTTCAGCAGGCGCTGGTTGTCACGCTGGTGCAGGCCGATGGAGGGCTCGTCCAGGATGTACATCACGCCCACCAGTCCGGCGCCGATCTGGCTGGCCAGCCGGATGCGCTGCGCCTCGCCACCCGACAGGGTGTCGGCGCTGCGTTCCAGCGACAGGTAGTTCAGGCCTACGTTCACCAGGAAGTCCAGGCGTTCGCGGATCTCCTTGACAATCTTTTCGGCAATGGCGCCGCGCCGGCCGGGCAGTGCCAGGTTGGCGAAAAATTCGCTGGCGTCGCCGACCGGCAGGGCGGCGATATCCGGCAGGTTGCGGCCGTCGACAAAGACATGGCGAGCGGCGCGGTTGAGTCGCGTGCCTTTGCAGACCTTGCAGGGGTGCGTGCTGAGGTAGCGCGCCAGCTCCTCGCGCACCACGCTGGATTCGGTCTCGTGGTAGCGGCGCTCCATGTTGCGGATAATGCCTTCGAAGGTGTGGCGCTTGACCTTGACGCCCTTGCGCTCGTTCAGGTAGCGGAACTCGATCACCTGCCTGCCGCTGCCGTACAGGATGACCTGGCGCGCTTCTTCCGGCAGTTCGTCAAACGGCGTTTCGATGTCGAAGCCGTAGTGGTCGGCCAGCGAGCTGATGAGCTGGAAATAATAGGCGTTGCGCCGGTCCCAGCCGCGCACCGCGCCACCGGCCAGGCTCAGGTGCGGGTGGGCAACCACGCGTTTGGGGTCGAAGGACTGTTTGACGCCGAGACCGTCACAGGCCGGGCAGGCGCCTACCGGGTTATTGAACGAGAACAGGCGCGGTTCGAGTTCGGACAGGGAGTAGCCGCACTGCGGGCAGGCAAATTTGGAGGAGAAGGTGATCTCGATGCCATCGTCCATGCTGGCTACGCGCGCCAGCCCGTCGGCGAGGCGCAGCGCGGTCTCGAAGGATTCCGCCAGGCGCAGCTTGAGGTCGTCGCGCACCTTGAAACGGTCCACCACGACCTCGATGTTGTGCTTGCGGCGCAGGTCCAGTGCCGGGGTGCAGTCCAGTTCGACCACTTCGCCGTCGATGCGTGCACGGATAAAGCCCTGTGCCCGCAGTTCTTCCAGGATGCCCAGGTGTTCGCCCTTGCGCGCCTGCACCACCGGTGCCAGCAGCATCCAGCGCGAGCCCTGCGCCTGCGCCAGCACCTGGTCGACCATCTGGCTGATGGTTTGCGCTTCCAGCGGTGTGTCGTGGTCCGGGCAGCGTGGCGTGCCCACGCGCGCGAACAGCAGGCGCAGGTAGTCGTGGATTTCGGTGATGGTGCCGACCGTGGAACGCGGGTTGTGCGAGGTGGACTTCTGTTCAATGGAAATGGCCGGTGACAGGCCCTCGATATGGTCGATGTCCGGTTTTTCCATCATCGACAGGAACTGGCGCGCATAGGCCGACAGCGACTCGACGTAACGGCGCTGGCCTTCGGCGTAGATGGTGTCGAAGGCCAGCGAGGATTTGCCGGAGCCGGACAGGCCGGTGACCACGATGAGCCGGTCGCGCGGCAGGTCGAGGTCCACGTTCTGCAGGTTGTGCGTGCGCGCGCCGCGCAAGCGTATGCTATCCATCTTCATTCCGGCTAAACATCGAACCTGCTACTATACGGGGTTTCCCAAATTCTGACCAAAAGGAAAAGCGTTTCGTGAGCAAGGACCTGGATGCAGCCACCGGAATGACCCGTACCGAGGCGCGTTCCGCCGCATCCCTGGCGATGATCTACGCCTTGCGCATGTTGGGTTTATTCATGATTTTCCCGGTGTTTGCACTGTATGCCGAGCACCTGGAGGGGGTTACGCCGGCGCTGACCGGGCTGGCGATCGGCATCTACGGCCTGACCCAGGCATTCCTGCAAATTCCATATGGTTTGGTGTCTGACCGGATCGGTCGCAAGCCGGTAATCATCTTCGGCCTGCTGGTGTTTGCGCTGGGCAGCGCCATGGCCGGCAGCGCAGACAGTATCTGGGGGGTTATCGCCGGGCGCGCCATGCAGGGGGCAGGGGCGATTGCGGCGGCGGTGATGGCATTTACCGCGGACCTGGTGCGTGAGGAACACCGCGTCAAGGCGATGGCCATCATCGGCATGAGTATCGGCGCCTCGTTCGCGCTGGCGATGGTGCTGGGGCCGGTGCTGAATACCTGGATCGGCGTGCCGGGGATCTTCTGGCTGACGGCGCTGCTGGCGCTGCTGGGGATTGCGGTGGTCGTCCTGGTGGTGCCCAGCCCGGTGGTTACCCGCGTGCGGCGCGACGCCGAGGCGGTGCCGGCACAGTTTGCTTCCGTGTTGCGCAATACCCAGCTGCTGCGCCTGGATATCGGTATCTTCTCGCTGCACCTGATCCTGACGGCGAGCTTCGTGGTGTTGCCGCTGGCCCTGCGCGACGAAGCCGGGCTGGATGCCGCGCGGCACTGGGAGGTGTACCTGCCGGTCCTGTTACTGTCCTTGCCCATGGCCATCCCCTTTATTCTGCAGGCCGAAAAACACCGCCGCATGAAAGCGGTGTTCATCGGCGCCATTGCCGTCATCATGCTGGCGGAACTGGCATTGTACGGATTCCACAGTCAGGTGACGGGTATCGCCGTCGGCCTGTTTATTTTCTACTCGGCCTTCAACCTGCTGGAGGCGATCCTGCCCTCGCTGATCGCCAAGATGGCACCCCCGGACAGCAAGGGCACGGCCATGGGTTTCTATTCCAGCTCGCAGTTTTTCGGTGCCTTTGTCGGCGGCACCCTGGGTGGCTGGCTGCACGGGCGTTTCGGCCTGGGGGCGGTATTCCTGTTCAGTGCGCTGGCGGCGCTGGCCTGGCTGCTGTTCGCGGCCAGTATGAAGCAGCCGCGCTACCTGGTGACCCGGCTGCTGAAGGTCGGCCGGCTGGAACCGGAGGCCGCGCAACAGCTGGCACTGCGCATGGCCGCCGTGCCCGGCGTGGCGGAGGCGGTGGTCATTGCCGAAGACGAGATCGCCTACGTCAAACTCGACGAGCGCGAGCTGGACGCGGATGCCCTGGATGCGCTGGCGGTGCAGGACGCCTGAACCACGAATCAAACACTTGCGGACCGGGCTGGGCAGTGGCAGTGACAGTCGTTATGATGGCCGGGTTCGGTATCCAGACAACATTCACAAGGGCACACGGAAAGTGGCTTTGAACGAGGGGAGAAATCATGGCACGAGGCATCAATAAAGTCATTCTGGTCGGCAACCTGGGTAAGGACCCGGAAGTGCGTTACATGTCCAACGGCAATGCCGTTTGCAATGTCACGCTGGCGACCAGCGAGTCCTGGAAGGACAAGCAGACCGGCGAACAGAAGGAAAAGACCGAGTGGCACAACATCGTGTTCTACCGCCGGCTCGCCGAGATTGCCGGTGAGTACCTGAAAAAGGGTTCGCAGGTCTACATCGAAGGCAAGCTGCAGACCCGTAAATGGCAGGACAAGAACGGCAACGACCGTTACACCACGGAGATCATAGCCAACGAAATGCAGATGCTGGGCGGCCGCGGTGGCGGCAGTGCCGATTTCGGTGGTGGTTCAGCTTCGCGCTCCGCCCCGGCCCAGGCGCCTGCAGCCGCGGCGACGGCCGACGAGTTCGACGACGATATACCCTTCTAGGGCCGGTAGGTGGCCGGGGGTGCCGCCCCGCTGACTGGGGCGGGTTGGCTTCGTTCGTAGATGCCTGTAAATACATCGGATTTTTGTCGACTTTATTGACGTCAATATTATGTCAAAACCTGCCGTGTACAGGCCGTATCTTTTTGATAAACAAGGATAATAGATAGAACCCCGTGCATGGCCGATTTCTCCCGGTGTCGTAATGCTTTACACCGCGATAGCCGTGGTTTCACAACCCTTTGTTTTTAAATAGTAAAAATGTTGGCTGGATTGTTGCTTTGAAATCCTGCGGATAAACATAAAAGAAGCAGCACAGGTTAAGGAGGATAGTTTGTCGGTTTTCACTCTGGTCGGGCGTACTCTCGCGGCCACCTTCTTGTTGTTATGCTCCACATCGGCTCACGCCACGATCGTTCACCTGGCGGGTGACACGGTTGATTTTTTCTACGACGATGCGCAGCCCGGCATGGCGGCCTACGGTACGCTGACCGCAGTTGGCGATTCCATTATTGCCCTGCCGACGAACTTTTTCGCCGAGTCGCTCAATGGTGCCGGCCTCAGTTCCTTTTCCGCCCTGGGGACGGTAACCGTGGTGGCGAAAAGCGGTTACCAGTTCAAATCCGTCGCCGTCGCGCAGCAGGGTGACTACCAGTCGAGCAGCGGCAGCACATCGGTCAGCACCAGTGCGGACTTCGATGTGACCGACAGTACGGTGCCAGCGACTACGGTGTCGACCCCGCTGGTCAGCACTGATGATTTCACCGTGAAGGGCGGCCTGACCGCCTGGTCCAGCAGTGCCTCGGTAGATCTCAGTACCCCCATGTGGAACGGCGTTGCGTCGATTGATCTGACACTGGACAGCCTGCTGACGGCATCGACCGGCGCCAACGGCGAAAGCGCGCGCATACAGAACAAGCTGGTTGGCAGCGGCCTGATGACCGTGGTTACGACACCCGTCCCCCTGCCCGCCAGCCTGTGGTTGTTTGCCAGTGGCTTTGTTATGCTCGTCGGCCGCTGCCGGCGCAGGAAGTAGCCCCGCGTTTCCTGGTCGACCAGGGCGCACGAACACTATAACTAAAGGACTAAGGGATGATCGTTATGAAGGCATTAAGACTGAAACTTGTGGCTGCCGCCCTGCTGCTGGGCGTTTCCCTGTCCGGCCAGGCAACTACCGTAACGCTGTTTGGAACGGATGTCAGTTTTACCTTCGATGATGCCACCCTGTTCGGACCGGGCATCGTGGTGGGCAACAGCCTGATCTTTCAGCCGCCCGCCTTTAAGGCGGAGTCTCTGAACGGCGCAGGTGTAGTGACTGCGAGTGAAACACTAATTATCGACGTGGAGGCCACCACACCGGGTTACGACATTACGTCCCTCGCCATGCAGGAGCAGGGGGATTACATTTGGAAAGGCGTTGGCGCCAGCGTCGCTGCTTCCGGTCGCCTGGGGGTGGTGGGTAGCGTAACCTGTGGCATTTTTGCCTGTAATGATGAAGGACTTTTCAATGTTGCGCCCCTGGGGGATACCGGCGGCGCAACCGTGGGCTGGACCGGTGGAACCAGCGTCAACCTCGCGGATACCGCCGGCTGGGGTTCGGACACCTCCTTACAGATTTCGTTTCAGAACAACCTGAGCGCCACCACCCAGAATAGCGGCGAACAAGCCTTTATCCAGAAGAAACTGGGTGGTGTTGGTCTGATCGTAAATCCGGTTCCGGTGCCTGCCGCCCTGTGGCTGTTCGGTTCCGGTCTGCTTGCCCTGGCGGGGATGTCCAGGCGCCGCTCCCGCGGTTAGCTCCCTCCCTGCAGGAGCGCCGGCCTTCGGCGCGATGGTTTTAGTCTGCAACCGCGGTCAAGGGGACCGCTCCTACGGGTTGTTTCCGGGCAACAAGGATGCTTTCCGCGTCAGCCCACGTCCTCCAGCGCCATGTCTTCCGCCTTTGGTTCCGGCCGGAAAATACTGATCGGGATTTTCAGGTAGCGTTTTTCATTGTCGGCCGGTTCCGGCAGGGCGCCGGCGTCGATGTTGACCTGCACGCTCTGGAATAGCAGCCTGGGCGCGGCCAGCGTTTTGTCATTCTCGGTACGGAATTTTATGAACTCCGCTTCGCTGGTGTCAGCGCGCAACTGCACATTGCGGGATTTCTGTTCGCCGATGCTGGTTTCAAACGCCAGTTCACGTCCGTTCTTCATGTAGTCATGCCCGACAAAAACACGGGTGTCGTCCGGCAGTGTGTAGAGCCTGTCGGTGATCGAGTGGTACAGATCCCTGGCGCTGCCGCCCGGAAAGTCGCAGCGACCGGTGCCCGTGTCCGGCATGAACAGGGTGTCCCCGGTAAAAACCGCGTCGCCGAACCGGTAGGTCGCGCAGGCCGGGGTATGTCCGGGCGTGAAGATGACCTGGAAGGACAGGCTACCCGCCTGCACGGTCTCGCCGTCTTCCAGCAGCCGGTCGAACTGGCGGCCATCGGTCGGGAAGTCTTCCGGCAGGTCAAAATAGGCCTTGAAGATTTCCTGGACTTTGGTGATGCGCGCGCCGATGGCGGTGCAGGCGTCCGGGTACTGTTCCTTGATCATCTGCGCGCCGGACAGGTGGTCGGCATGCGCGTGGGTTTCGAGAATGAAGTGCAGTTTCAGCTGCCGGTCGGCGACGAAGTCCAGCACTTTCTGTACCGACTCGGTCCAGATCCTGGAACCGACCGGGTCGTAATCCAGTACCGGGTCAATGACCAGCGCATCCCCGCTACCGGCATCGAACACCACGTAGGTCAGCGTGCCCGTGCGCTCATCGTAGAAAGATTGTATGTCCATGCGGCCTCCAGTGTGCCCAAAGTTTGATTTGGGGGAGTATAAAATCATAATTAGAATCTAACAATATATAGAAATAATTATAGACTCCTGGTCAGGTCGGTCCGGCAAGTTGAAGCGCTTCCGCAGCAACTGTCACCAAGCAACTGATTTCTAATTTAAACCGGGTGTTGAGGATGAGGCTGCCTTGTCCGTTCACCAGCCTGTCGGCCCTAAGTTACTGTCCATAAAGAAGGAATTTTCC
>DRQL01000217.1 GCA_011371465.1 Gammaproteobacteria bacterium
AGCCCGGGTACCGGTCTGCCCAGGTACTGTTCTGCCCCCTGCCTCGCCACCTCCAGCACGCCCGCCAGTGCCGGCAGACGCTGCACCGGGATGTACAGGTTCTCGTAACGCCCGGCAAAATAATGGGATCGTTGCAGCCCGGGGTCATCCCGCACGACCTGGTACTGCTCCCACAGCCGGGCGTTGACCGTGGCGGCATCGGGCAGCTCCATCACGTGGACGCGAATTCGGGAGGCTTCCTGGACAGGCACGGATTTCATTGGTATCCATCGGTTTGGATACCGCATAATACCGCCGGATCCAGCGTATTAAAAACCGGTTTGAGCCGCTTGCAGAGGACAGAACGAACTTGAACGAGGAATTCGACCCCGAGCTCGCCCCACCGAGCAAATCCAGCCTGAAACGCGATGCACACGCGCTGCAGCAGCTTGGCACGCAACTGGTCGATGTCCCGGAATCGGTGTGGGCCAGGCTCGAACTTCCCGACACGCTGGTTGCCGCACTGCTCGAAGCCAGGCGCCTGCATGCGCGCGGCGGGCGTAAACGGCAGCTGCAGTTCATCGGCAAGCTGATGCGGGATGTCGATCCCGAACCGATACGGCACTACTTCGAACAGGAGCGACTCAGGACCAGGAAACTGGCACGGGCGCACCATGACCTGGAAGCCTGGCGTGACCGCCTGATCGAAGAGGGTGACCCTGCCGTGGAGGTCTTCCTGGAACAGCATGCGCAGGCTGACCGGCAGCACCTGCGCCAGCTGATCCGCCAGGCCCGCAAGGAACAGGCACAGAACAGGCCCCCGAAATCCAGCCGCGCCCTGTTTCGCTATATCCGCGACCTGGAATAGGCGTTCAGCGCGCCTTGCGCCTGCGCGCGATCACGACCAGCGCCAGCACCACCATGGCAACCGGCAACAGAACCTCCAGCGTAAGCGCATCCGCCAGCAGGCTGTTGCCATCATCCGCCTGAAGAGTCGATCCGGGTTCGGTGCTCACGGCTACACCGGGCGAAAGAAAGAACATACCCAGTGCCACGAGCAGACGCCGGGGCGCGCCCGGGGTGCATGATTTCATAGATCAGCTTCCATCTTCAGAAGGTAAGGTCAGGATGTAGATTCAAACGAGGCAAACAAGCAAGCGTTGTGCCACTTGCAGCCGGGCAGAAAAAATCCAGTGTGATCAATACCCGGCGCCTGGCCAGCCATTGTCGCTGGTATCCTTTCGCCCACCGACTGTCGCCTGTTCCCGACAGTGCTTTACCCGGACAGCCGGATCCACGCAGCGGCGGGAA
The DNA here is from genome assembly GCA_011371465.1 of Gammaproteobacteria bacterium. GTDB lineage: Bacteria > Pseudomonadota > Gammaproteobacteria > DSM-19610 > DSM-19610 > Thiogranum. The sequence goes on from DRQL01000217.1 coordinate 1,291, forward strand.
CGGCTATTGCCACGCCTCTTGTTGAAAAGCAGGGTGTTGTGTATGGTATTTGTCCATGCCGTCCATTGCACCGGGTCACGGGGTCATCAGGTCACATGGAACGTCGTAATCACGACAGGGTCGCGGTCAACCTCAAGGCAGCGCTGCTCGACGATCAGGCGATGCCCGCCGGCTGCCGGATACGGGATGTCAGTACCGGTGGCATGCTGTTCCAGCACGAACGCGCCGGCACAGCCACCGGCCTCCGGGAAGGCGACCGGGTCGAAGTGCGGCTGTCACTGCGGCAGCACGACGAACGCAAGGTCATCCCCCTCGCCATGACGGTCAAACACGTCGAAGAAAACGTCATCGGCGCCGAATTTGTTCAACCCCAGTTACAGTTGATGAAACTGGTCGAGCCCTACCGGCTGGACCGGGAAGACCCGCACCATGCTGTCGAGCAGCAGGCGCAGAACACACCCACCGGCTCCGCTGTACCCGCGGCGACCAGCACCCGCGCCAGCCGGCGCCGCTTTGCGATTCAGCGCGCACGGGCCCAGTTCGCCGAATCCATGCATAACGCGCACGGGCCGGCTGACGCCGGGAACCCGACCGACACAACACAGCCACCCGCCGGCACCACCTTTCCCCGCAAGCACGAACGCCGCTTTTTCTATGCGGGGCTACTGGCGCTGATCGCCGCGCTCGGGTTACTGCTTTTTGACTTCAGCCATCGTTCCGCGCTGGAACAGCGCATGCTTGCCCTGGAGTCGGTCGTCGACCGGCAGGACAGCGCCCTCACCATGCTGCGCGCCCGGCTGGCCCCGGTGGACCACCGGGGCGATGAACTGTCCTCACTGAATGCCCGCGTGGAAGGACTTTCCGCGGCATTTGCCGCCCTGGAAACCAGGCTGGCGAAGGCTGCCGAACCACCCCGCGGCACGGCGCCCACGGAACGGGCCGCAACCAACAGCCCTGCAACCGGCGCCACCGGATCGAAGGTGCAGGCTGACCGGCCGGTCGTCAAAACCACCCTGGCAGCAAGACCGGCTGCACCGCCGGCCGACCCGGTCGCTTCCTGGGTCATCAACCTGGCATCCCTGTATGACCAGGCTGCCGCGACACGGTTTGCCGGGAAAGCGCAGGCGCAGGGCATTCCCGCCGATACGCGTCCGGTTTCTGTCAACCAGCGCAAGGTGTGGCGCGTACAGGTCGGTGGTTTTTCCAGCCGCGAGGAAGCCCTCGCTTACGCGGACCGGCACAAGGGAAAACTGGGACTGAACAAGGTCTGGGTTTTCAGGAACTGACGTCGGCCTGCAGCGACTGCCGGGGCGGTTCTGTCCCGGTTTCTCCGGCCATTTCATCGGCCGAACGGCCACCAGGGCTACGCGCGTTGCCCGCGCCGTCTGCACTCAGACCTTGCAGACGATATTGCGGTGTTCCAGACAGGGGAAGGTGCGACGGATATTATGCAGTCGTTCCAGGTCCATGTCGGCACACACCAGGCCCGACCCATTGGCCAGCTCGTTCATGACCTGCCCCCAGGGATCGACAATCATGCTGTGACCGTAAGTCTCGCGACCGTTCACGTGATAGCCGCCCTGCCCGGCGGCCAGCACATAACACAGGTTCTCGATGGCCCGGGCACGCACCAGCGTTTCCCAGTGCGCCCGGCCGGTGATGGCCGTGAAGGCAGACGGGATCGCCAGGATTTCCATCCCCTGGTCCAGCAGTGTACGAAACAGTTCCGGGAAACGCAGGTCATAACAGACTGCCAGCCCCAGCTTGCCAAAGGGCGTATCGGCAACCACGACCTGGTCACCGGACTCGATGGTTTCCGACTCGGTGTAGCTTTCATCGCTGTCCATGACGGACACGTCGAACAGGTGGATCTTGTCATAACGCGCCACCAGCCGGCCCTGATCGTCATACAGCATACAGGCCGCCCGTATCCTGTTATCCGCTTCCGCCGCCATGGGTACCGTACCGCCCACCAGCCAGATCGCGTGCTTAGCCGCCTGCTGGGCAAGGAAATCCTGGATCGGGCCGCTGCCATCCGCTTCACGTACGGCAATCTTGTCGCTTTCCTCCTTGCCCATGATGGCAAAGTTTTCCGGCAACACGACCAGCCTGGCCCCCTTGTCCACGGCCATGCCGATGAGCCGTTCGGCTTCCAGCAGGTTGGCGCCCACGTTGGGCCCTGAAGCCATTTGTATACAGGCTGCCGTTGTCACTTTTTCTCCTTCGTCAATTCAAGCTCTATGCGGTCCGCACGGTGACTGCCCGCCACCAGTTCCTGTGCCTCCATGGGCACGCCCAGCGCCACCAGCCAGGAACGCAGCTCGTAGGCCCACAACAAACCTTCCTCGCCGCCAGGGTAACGAATCACCAATCGCTGCCCCGTCTCCGCTGACCAGCCGGCCACCAGCTCCGGCAACGGCGCCATCTGCACAATCGAACGACCGTCCCTGGGACGTGCCCAGTCGTCGGCATTCAGCAACCATTGCCGTGCCTCCGCCTGCGCCGCCAGGGAAACCAGCAGCATCGCCAGGAATCCGATGGTTTTCATGCAGCCAGCATAGCACAGGGCGACCGGACTGCAGCCTCCCGCAGGCCACAGCGGTACACTCAGCGCGGCAGCTTCCTGTAGACCGGGTCGTCCCAGCTGCCGGTCACCTGATACTGTATCCGGGTCATGCGATTGAACTTGTCGCCCACCAGTTTATCGGCCAGGAATACGGCGGCACCGACCGCCGGTCCACCGGCGATAGCGCCCGCAATCGGCAACGTGGAACTGACCTGCGGGGTAACCGTGACCAGCTGGTCATAGTCCCTGGCTACCAGGCCTGTACGTCCGGCAACGTCGATAGTTGCCGACGAACCCTTGATGGAAAAGTCGTTGGTGAAAGCATCGCCATCCATGACGACAAAGTGCCCTTCCATCTTGTCAAAGGTAAAGCCTTCCTTGAACACATCGCTGAAATCCAGCGTCAGGCGACGCTGCAGGGTGTTCAGGCTGAACAGGCTGAGCAACTTGCCGGCGCCGCCTTCGTCCACACTGACCAGGCGCCCGTCCCTGGCACGCAGATCGAACTCGGCTTCCAGCGTCTGCAAACTGAAATCCGCCGGGGAACCGGGCCAGTTCAACTGCACGTTGCCATCCAGTTTGCCGCCCTTCACGGTGCTGCCGGTCTTCAGCAACGCTGCCAGTTCTCCCAGCTCGCCACCCTCTACCCGGGCACTGAAACGGCACAGCTGCCGGCCGTCACGTTCCAGCCAGGCACCGCTCCCCCTGAGCACCAGGGCGCTGGAATCCATGTTGAGGGTTTCAAACTCGACACCCTGTTGTGAGCGTTTTGCCACGACCCTGATACTGCCGAGATCACGCTCCGCCCAGTTCAGGTCCGCAACCGTGATATCCAGTTCCGGCAGGGCGCGCGGATGCATGGGCTGCTCCGGTGCCCTGTCGCCGTTCTGTTCCCGCTTGTTGACCACCAGGTAGTGCAGCTTGGCCATGACACGCGCCGGCACCGCCCGATCGGCAAATACCCAGCGCACCCAGCCACTGGCACCTTCGCCGGCCACCTTGAAATACCAGGGATCGGGCATACTGCTGTTCACCTGGATATTCTTTACACCGACACCCGCCAGCCGGAAATCTTCCACCGACAGGTCCACTGTCAGCGGTGGAGACTTCGCACCGGCGGCCGGTTTTGGTGCAGCAAACACGTTCACCCATGGAAGCAGGTTCAGCTCGGGCACATGCCCGGAAAGGTGTATGACATCCTGCTCGGGCAGCTCCGCCTTTCCCCCGTTTAAGCGTATGTGCAGTTTGCGTACACCCTGCCTGTTCTGTGCGAGCAGCAGCGATGCATCGGCAAGTCCCGCATACGCTATTGAAAAGGGACGTTGGCTTTCCTGACCCGGTGTCCAGCGAATGCGCAGGTCACGGTTGCTGTCGGCGGCTTTTGCAAACGGCGCCGGAAGATCGATGGACACACCTTTCAGGTCCGAGCGCAACTCGAGTTCAACCTGCGGAATACCGGGGCTGGGCTGATTCTGTATATTGAGCAGGGCACGCCAGCGGGCTGCACCACTGAAATGCGGGCCAAACAGCGCATTCTTTTTCTGCATCTGCCGGACCAGTTTCAGTTTACCGTCGATATCGACCACGGTTTGCGAGTGACCGGCTTTCCCCCTGCGGTACACCGCCACCCGGACCGGCTGGTCGAGCAGGTGCGCGCTGGCCTTGTCCACGCTGATGCCGTCGCCGGTGAAATGGAGCACGCCGTGTATATCGGTGAGGCCGATACCGGAGGTGCCGGGCACCAGGTCATTGCCGTCCAGCGCCACGTCTCCGTTGACCCTGATCTTGCCCAGCCCCGGCTTCAGCGGGATATCCAGTTCCAGCTGCAGCTGGGCGTCACCGCTGGACTCCAGACCGTCGATCAGGCGACCGAAACGGGCACCCAGCGGGCTGCTGCGCGTGTATTCGAGCATGCCGGCGAGCGTACCACCGGCGGTGCCGCGTATTTCCAGCAAGGGGTGTTTCAGATCCCGGATACTGGCAACCACCCGCTTCACCGGCGACTCCAGTATGCGCCCGGTGGTACCGGTGATGTGCATGCTGCGGCCGGTAAATACAGCTGTGCCACCCAGTTCGTCCAGCTGTCCCCAGGTCGGATGATAGTCCAGCACGGTATCTTCAAAATCGAAGCGGGCTTCAAATCGACCGCTGTGGTGGTCAAACGGCATCCGGTCCAGCCTGCCCTGCAACAGCATGCGGGCATGGGTCGCCGTACCGGATACCAGCGCCCGCTGCAGCCAGGCAACCGCCTTCGCGGGCATGACCCTTTCCGGCAGGAAGCGCCTGACTTCGGCAATGGGCAGGTCGTCCAGCGCAAGCTGCATATCGAGCCAGGGCGATGACTGCGCGTAGGGCCAGTCCAGCTGCCAGCGCGTCGACAGGCCCAGCGACGAAGACTGCATGGTCAGCCGTTTGCTCTCGATGCGGAACAGGTCCGCGTAGCGTTGCCAGTGCACCACACCGTCCAGATGCTCAAGGTCGAGCGCCGCCGGGAACAGCCTGGGAATGGACAGCGCGGCACGACTGGATTGCAGGTACAGGTTGCCCGACTGGAGGTTGCCCTCGATGCTTCCTGACAGGCCGCGCACCCCCGGCAATCCGCCGTTGGCGGCAAACTGCAGATCCTCTATTTTGGCCCGTGCGGCAAACGCCGGCTCCTCGCCCCTGGCCAGGCTGAACCTGAAACCGGCTTCGCGCAAACGACCCTGTGGTTGCAGGCGGTCGATCATGGCCAGTGCATCGTCATCGACCCACGGCATCAGCGGCAACAATGCATTCAGTTCATCCAGCACAACCAGTGTCATGCCACCCTCGATGCGCAGGGTGGAGCCGGTCTCGATGCTCAGTTGTACATCGGTTGCGGGCCAGGTGATCTGCTGCCCGCGTTGCAGCTCCAGTCCGTTGAGGGCCGCCTTCCAGCCCTGGTCGACTGCCTGCCACTGAAAGCGACTGGACAGCCGTTCGGCGCTGATCTCCTGCGCATCCGCCGTGGCATTCCTGAAACGGGCCGCATGCAATGCAAACGAGCCACTGCCCCAGTGCACCTGCTGTTTACGGATACCCGCCCACAATTCGAGATCCAGGGCACCGCTGGCGACGATCGCCGGGTCGGGAAAGAGGTGCTGAACCGCAGCCAGCGCCAGGCCTTCCGTTTTCAGGTAGACCCGACCGTTCCAGTTGCGCAGGTCCGTCCCCCTGCCGTACAGGTCCGCGGCCGCCTTCAGCGAACGGCCCAGTGACGCCGGCAACGCGGTCTGCAGCGCCAGCTGGTGCCGGCCGTTTTCGTTCACCAGTTGCAGGGAAAGGTCGGTAAGCTGAACCGGTTCCGCAAACAACCCGGGGTCCGACCAGTCGAGTTGCACATCCTCGATGGCAATGCTTTCCTGC
>DRQL01000218.1 GCA_011371465.1 Gammaproteobacteria bacterium
AATGAGGCGGCTGCCTACCGGCGGATGATCCGGTTTATAAAGCGTTCCATGAGAAACCCTTTCCCCATTTCATTCAGTTTAATCACTCAAGGGGGCAGATGTACAAATCCCTTCCCTTCTACTTTTAAAGCATCGCACACTGACAGACTCGGCTCAGTGGTATGGTGAGTAAGAATCAATTGAGTTTGACCCCATTGAATTCCATTGAATTGACCCGGGGTATGATGCCAGACTTCGGCTCCAGGAGGTAACCGGGCGATGACAGAGTTCACGCTCACTGCGATTGACTACGTAATGATCAGCGCCTATGCGCTGGTGGTCATTATCATCGGCCTGTTCTTCGCCGGGCGCGAGCACAGTGCCGAGCAGTATTTCCTGGCCGGCCGCCGCATGGGCTGGCCGTTGATCGGCATTTCCCTGTTCGCCTCCAATATTTCCAGCACGACCCTGGTCGGCCTGTCCGGCAACGCCTATGGCCAGGGAATCGCCGTGTTCAACTATGAATGGATGGCCGCGGTGGTGCTGGTCATCATTGCGGCCTTTTTCCTGCCCGCCTACCTGCGCGCGCGGGTATTCACCATCCCGGAGTATCTCGAACGCCGTTACGACCGGCGTTCGCGCTATTACTTCTCGGCACTCACGCTGTTTCTGAATATTGTCGTCGACACCGCCGGCAGCCTGTACGCGGGCGGCCTGGTGCTGCAGCTTATCTTCCCGGCAGTCCCCTTGTGGCAGATCATCGCGGCGCTGACCCTGGTGGCCGGTATCTACACCGCGGCGGGCGGACTCGCAGCGGTCATGTACACCGATGCCATGCAGGCGGTTCTGCTCACAGCGGGGGCCTGCATCATTGCCTGGGCGGGATGGCAGCGCATCGACGGCTGGGAGGCCATACTGGCGGTTACGACACCGCAGCAACTATCGCTGATACTGCCGGCGGACGACCCCCGCATGCCCTGGCCCGGTCTGCTCACCGGCGTATTCCTGATCGGCTTCTATTTCTGGGGTATGAACCAGTTCATGGTGCAGCGCATGCTCAGCGCCCGTGACCTGCAGCAGGGTCAGCGCGGCGCCCTGTTTGCCGGACTGCTGAAGCTGACAGTCCTGTTTATCATGGTCATGCCGGGACTGATGGCGCGGGTACTGTACCCGGAGCTGACCAACCAGGACCTGGTGTTCCCGACCCTGATGTTCGACCTGCTGCCACCCGGCGTGCTGGGACTGGTGCTGGCCGGCCTGCTGGCGGCGTTGATGTCGAGCATCGATTCCACGCTGAACTCAGCCTCGACCCTGGTCACCATGGATTTCGTTCATACCCGCGCTCCTGGTATCAGCGGCCGTCGTCTGATGTGGATCGGCCGCGGCGTCACTGTCCTGTTCATGCTGCTGGCGATGGCATGGGCACCACAGATCGCCACCTTCAGCTCCCTGTTCAACTACCTGCAGCAGGTGCTGGCCTACGCGGTCAGCCCGGTGGTCGCGGTGCTGGTGATCGGCATGTTCTGGCGCCGGGCCAGCGCGGCGGGCGCCTTTGCGGCCCTGGTGGCCGGCCTGCTGGGTGGTGTGTCGCTGTTCGTAGCCAATGTCGTGCTGGAATGGACCCAGGTACATTTTCTCTATATCGCGCCGCTGCTGTTTGTCCTCAGCACGGTCGTACTCGTCGCTGTCAGTCTGCGCGGGGCACCGGTTGAAGGGGTTGAGGCCCTGATGTGGCGAGGCGGCGGGCGGCGGGAACAAGCGCCTGTATCGGCCGGCTCGTGGTACGGCGATTTCCGTGTGCTGTCGCTGGCATTACTGCTGTTGACCGCGCTGGTCGTCGGTCTGTTCGCCTGAATTCGGGGGACAGTATACTTAACTCCCACACCGCTCCACTGCTAGACTATGCCCTCGTCAGTCCATGCACTGTTCAGGGAGGAACAGTATGGCACGCATGCCCCGCGTCGTTCTGCCCGGTGTTCCCCACCATATCACGCAGCGTGGGAACCGCAGGCAGAAAGTCTTCTTTTCAGATGGTGATTATCGCCGTTATCTCGGATTGCTCAGCCAAAGTTGCCGGGAGGCACACACCGAGTGCTGGGCCTATTGCCTGATGCCGAACCATGTTCACCTCATCCTGGTGCCAACCCATCCGGACGGATTGAGAAGCGCATTATCCGAAGCCCACCGTCGATACACCCGTATGATTAACTTTCGTTATGACTGGCGTGGACACCTTTGGCAAGAGCGATTTCACTCCTTTCCTATGGATGAGGGACATCTGTACGCCGCAGTGCGTTACGTGGAATTAAACCCTGTGCGGGCAGGGCTAGCCATACAGGCGGAAGACTGGCCCTGGTCGAGCGCAAAGGCCCATTTGCACCGGCGTAATGACGACCTGGTGAATGTGTCGCCGATGCTGGACCGGGTCGACGCCTGGAAACGTTACCTGGATCAGGATCAGCCTGATTCAGGCTTTGATACTATCCGGAAACACGCTCGTACGGGACGCCCTCTGGGAAGCGATTCATTTATGGACGCTGCAGAACGGATCACAGGCAGAACTCTCAGACCGCGTCCGCCCGGACCTGGAAAGTCCGGGGTATCCGGGTCCGAATGAGGATGTTAAGTATACTGTCCCCGGAATAGGTCAGCTATCTTCGTCGAAATTACGGGTGTCCCTGAGACTGTATGGTGGCCTGCCTGCACTCTGAAAATAGGTGCGCACAAGAATTTCTGCAAGCAGCCCCAACAGCATAAACAGCACCCCGACAAGTGTCAGCAACACCACCAGCAACGGCAGCGGTGTTTCGCTGAATGTCTGGTTATTGAAAAATTTTGCCCACAATGCCCAGAGTCCGGCCAGGAAAGCCAGGCCGAACAGATAGAAGCCGATCTTGCCAAAGAACTGGATAGGCCGGTCGATGGCGCGGTCCATGAAATAGACCAGGAAGATGTCGAGGATTACCCGTGGCGTCCTCGACAGGCCATATTTGGATACTCCCCGGGTACGTGGGCGATGATTGACAACGAGCTCGCCCACCCGGCCACCGTCCCATGCAGCGTAGACAGGGATGAAGCGATGCATTTCACCAAACAGGTCAACGTTGGTGAGGATCTCTTTTTTATAGACCTTGAGTGTACAGCCGTAGTCGTGCAGATAAACCTTGGTCGCTCTTGAAATCACCCAGTTGGCAATCAAGGATGGCAGGACACGCGTCAGGCCCTTGTCCTTGCGGTCGCGACGCCAGCCCGATACCACGTCGTACCCGTTATCCAGTTCCTCTATCAGGGCAGGAATATCGGCGGGATCATTCTGCAGGTCGGCGTCCATCAAAACGATAATGTCACCCCTGGCGTGGCGAATACCCGCCATCAGTGCGGCGGACTGGCCATAGTTACGACGGAAATGGATAACCTTGAATTTCGGGTCCTTGCGGGCAAGTTCGTCAAGTTCATCGCCTGAACCGTCGGTACTGCCGTCATCCACGAAAATCAGCTCGTAGGTGCTGATTTTTTCCTGGCTTTTGAAAACTGCCAGGATTT
>DRQL01000219.1 GCA_011371465.1 Gammaproteobacteria bacterium
AAACACCCCTGTCAGAGTGATATCCGGCATATGCCATATATCATCACGAAATTTCGTAAATTGATTTCGCACTATCCTGTTAATTCTTTTATACAATATAGTGCTGACATTCAAGCGTCCGTTATCAGGACGCATGATCCGTGATATTGCCAAATTCGGGTCAAAAAGAGCGGGCGCCGTATAACATCCTCTTTAACAAGCGATATCAAGGCACCGCATCAGGCTGAAAAATTGTGAAAATTTGCGAGTGCGGTGATAACAGGAGCGTTAGCGAAGCACAATTGGCGAGCCGCTGTTCCAGGGGTGTTATATGGCAGGTTTACGCGGCAACAATGCGGAAGTGGATGTGCACCGGGGGTGCAAAGCAGGTGACGGGTCGCGGGTTTATTCAACCGTAACCGATTTGGCCAGGTTGCGCGGCTGGTCAACATCGGTGCCTTTCAGCACTGCCACGTGGTAGGCCAGCAGTTGCAGCGGGATGGTGAAGACAATCGGGGCGACGCAATCACTGGTGGGGGCGACCGGCAGTACGGTGCTGGTTTCGTCCGATGCCATGCCGGCTTCCTGGTCCGCGAACACCAGCATTTCGCCGCCGCGGGCGCTGACTTCGTGCAGGTTGGATTTCAGTTTTTCCAGTAACTCGTTGTTGGGGGCTACGACGATGACCGGCATGGAGGCGTCCACCAGTGCCAGCGGGCCGTGTTTCAGTTCCCCGGCCGGGTAGGCTTCGGCGTGGATGTAGGAGATTTCCTTGAGCTTGAGCGCGCCTTCCATGGCGACCGGGTACTGGGCGCCGCGTCCCAGGAACAGTGCGTTGTCCTTGTCGGCGAAAGGCTCGGACAGCAGCTGGATTTTGTCATCCAGTGCCAGTACGTCCTCGATCTGGCGCGGCAGGTGTTCGAGCTCGTGCACCAGTCTGCGTTCGGTTTCTTCGCTCATACTGAAGCGCCGACCCAGTACGATGGTCAGCAGCATCAATGCGGCGAGCTGGGTCGTGAAAGCCTTGGTGGATGCCACGCCGATTTCCGGTCCGGCGCGGGTCATCAGCACCAGGTCGGATTCGCGTGTCAGCGAACTCTCCGGTACGTTGCAGATGGTCAGCGACTGACCGAATCCCAGGCGCTTGGCTTCCTGTAAGGCGGCCAGCGTGTCGGCGGTTTCACCGGACTGTGAGATGGTAACGATCAGGGAGCTGTTGCGTACCACCGGCTTGCGGTAGCGGAACTCGCTGGCGACTTCGACGCTGCAGGGGATCCCGGCCAGGGACTCCATCCAGTAGCGCCCGATCAGGCCGGCGTGGTAGCTGGTGCCACAGGCGATGATGTGCACGCCCTGTACCTTGGAAAATATCTGTTCGGCATCCGCGCCGAAGGCCGCTTCCACTACACGTCCCTGGAAGATCCGTCCTTCCAGCGTATCGGCAATGGCGCGCGGCTGCTCGTAGATTTCCTTGAGCATGTAGTGACGGTATTCACCGCGCTCCACGGCGTCGGCGGACAGTTCCGATTGACGCTCGGGGCGCTCGACCTCTTCACCCTTGCTGTCGTAGATCACCATGCCCTGGCTGGTGAGGTCAGCGATGTCTCCGTCTTCGAGAAAGACGAAACGCTGCGTGACCGGCAACAGGGCGGCAACATCAGAGGCAATATAGTATTCGCCGATGCCGATGCCGATCACCAGCGGACTGCCGCGACGCGCTGCGATGAGCCGGTCCGGCTCGGAAATGCTGACGATCCCCAGCGCGTATGCGCCTTCCATGTCATTGCAGGTATGCCGGACGGCCTCCAGCAGGTTATCGCCCCGTTCCAGGTGGTGGTACACCTGGTGCACCACCACCTCGGTGTCGGTATCGGAAGTAAAGGTGAACCCCTGTTGCTTCTGCTGCGCGCGCAGGGCTTCGTGGTTTTCGATAATGCCGTTGTGGACCACAGCCACGCGGTGACCGCAGATGTGCGGGTGCGCATTGCGCTCGGTGGGTTTGCCGTGGGTTGCCCAGCGCGTGTGCGCGATACCCACCACACCCTGCACCGGGTCCAGGTCATAGGCGTTCGCGAGTTCGGCGACCTTGCCCGTGGTGCGCAGGCGTTCCAGCTCGGCGCCGGCATTCACGACGGCCACGCCGGCGGAATCGTAGCCACGGTATTCCAGGCGCCTCAGTCCTTCCAGGAGGATGGGAGCAACTTCACGCTGCGCAACGGCACCTACGATTCCACACATGATAACGGTCCTGGCTTACATTTATACGATCAGGTAGCGGACATTACTCGGTTTTCTTGACCGGGCGCTGCCAGCCGGCACGGGTCTGCTGCGGGCTGCGGCTCAGGGTCAGCTCGCCGGGCGGCACTTCCCGGGTAATGGTCGATCCGGCACCGATAGTGGCGCCGTCGCCCACCTTGACGGGCGCAACCAGCTGCGTATCGGAGCCGATGAACACATTGTCGCCGATCTCCGTCAGGTGTTTATACGCACCGTCATAGTTGCAGGTGATGGTACCGGCGCCCACGTTCACGCCCGACCCCATGTGGGTATCACCGATGTAACTCAGGTGGTTCACCTTGGAGCCCGCGGCGATGCGGGACTTCTTGATCTCGACAAAGTTGCCGATGTGCACCCGTTCCGCCAGTTCGGTTTCGGGACGGATACGGGCAAAGGGTCCGATATGCGCCTGCCGGCCGATCACGCCGGAATCTATGACGCAGTTGGCGAGGATTTCGGCGTCATCGCCGATCTCCGCGTTTTTAACCTGGCAGTTGGGTCCGATATGAACGCGTTCTCCCAGCGTAACCCGACCCTCGAACACGCAATTGACATCGATGAAACAGTCGCGGCCCGTCACCAGTTCGCCGCGCACATCGATGCGCCCCGGGTCCGCGAGCGTGGTGCCGTCGCGCATCAGGCCGTCCGCCAGTCGGCGCTGGTATTCGCGCTCCAGTACCGCGAGCTGCGCGCGATCATTGACGCCGAGAATTTCAAATTCATCTTCTGCGGAAGCACTGTCTATGGCATATCCCTCACCGGCCGCGATGGCTACCACGTCGGTCAGGTAGTACTCGCCCTGGGCGTTGCGGTTATCCAGCTGTTGCAGCCAGGCGCGCAGTTTGCCCGCCGGCGCGGCCAGGAAACCGGTATTGATTTCCCGGATACGCAACTGTTCTTCACTGGCGTCTTTCTGTTCCACGATGCCCGTCAATCGACCATCGTCTGCGCGCAGCATACGACCGTAGCCGAACGGCTCATCCAGTGTTGCGGTCAGAACCGACAGGGCGCCCTGCCTGGCCTGCTTCACCAGGCGTTGCAGGGTTTCGGCGCGAATCAATGGTACGTCACCATACAATACCAGCACCACCTCGTCGTCCTGCACGGAGGGCATGGCCTGGTCGACCGCATGCCCGGTTCCCAGCTGGCGGTCCTGCAGCACCCAGTCCACGCCTTCCTGCGCCAGCGCTTCGCGCACCTGTTCACCACCGTGGCCGTAGACGACGTGGATACCCGCCGGTTCCAGTGAACGGGCCGTGCGGATGACGTGTTGCAGCAACGGTTCGCCGCCCAACGGGTGCAGGATCTTGGGCAGGTCGGAACGCATGCGCGTTCCCTGGCCGGCGGCGAGGATAATGACGCTGGGTTTCATGGGCGTGGATGTCCCTGGTTAACCTCGGTGGCGTTATGATACTGCAAATGTGCGGCCCCGCACCTGCCGCCTTCAGTGCAGTACCGGTGTGGAAACGCCTTTCTGCTTTTCTTCTTCCGTGGCATCCCGGATATCGGCAACCGTGACGGCGTAGGTCAGCGTTTTTCCCGCAAAGGGGTGGTTGCCGTCCACGGTAAGCCGGTCATTTTCTATTTTGGAAACAATGAAGGTACGGGTATCACCCCGGTCGTTCTGCATCTGCACTTCTGCGCCGATATGCCGGAACTCGGGGGGCACATTGTCGATTTCGTCGGTAAAAGTGAGGCTGGGGTCGTGTGGGCCGAAGGCTTTTTCCGGCTCCAGCACCACCTCGACAGAGCCGCCGAGTTCCACGCCGTCCAGTGCTTCCTCAACGTCGGGAAACATCTGGTTGGGACCACCGTGCACGTAGTACACCGGGATATCCGACTGTTCCAGGATCACACCGGTCTCGTCGATAATGGAATAGGTGATAGCGACCACCTTGTGCTTGCCTACCACGGGTGCGCTCATGAAAAGTCTAGCGCCCGGCCTTGTCGCGAAGGTGCTGGATGGTGCGCAACTGGGCAACCGCCTCGGCCAGTTCCGCCTGGGCCTTGGCGTAGTCAAAATCGCTCTTTTTATCGGTCATGGCTTTCTCGGCCCGTTCCTTCACCCGCAGGGCGGCGGCTTCGTCCAGGTCGGTGGCACGCAAAGCGGTATCCGCCAGCACGGTCACCACGTGCGGCTGGATCTCCAGCATGCCGCCGGAGACGTAGAAGAACTGTTCCTCCTGGCCTTCCATCTGCACGCGCACTTCACCCGCCTTCAGGCGGGTAAGCAGTGGAGTATGCCGCGGTGCAATACCGACTTCACCCATCTCCGCCGGTGCGAACACCATGTTGGCGGTGCCGGAGAAGATCTCGGCCTCGGCGCTGACGATGTCGACATGAATGGTCATAGCCATAGTCTGAACCTCTGTTGACCCTTACAGCGACCTGGCTTTTTCGACGGCTTCGTCGATGGTGCCAACCATGTAGAAAGCCTGCTCGGGCAGGTCGTCGTAGTCACCGGCGATAATGCCCTTGAAAGCGGCGATGGTATCCTTGAGCGAAACGTACTTGCCGGGCGAACCGGTGAAGGTCTCGGCCACGAAGAAGGGCTGCGACAGGAAGCGCTGGATCTTGCGGGCGCGGGCCACCACTTGCTTGTCTTCTTCCGACAGCTCGTCCATACCCAGGATGGCAATGATGTCGCGCAGCTCCTTGTAGCGCTGCAGGGTACCCTGCACGGCGCGCGCGGTATCGTAATGCTCGTTACCGACCACCAGCGGATCGAGCTGGCGCGAGGTCGAGTCGAGCGGATCCACGGCCGGGTAGATACCCAGCTCGGCGACCTGCCGCGACAGCACCAGGGTGGCATCCAGGTGGGCGAAAGTGGTGGCGGGCGACGGATCGGTCAGATCGTCCGCGGGCACGTACACGGCCTGGAAGGAAGTGATGGAGCCGGACTTGGTGGAGGTAATACGCTCCTGCAGCGCGCCCATTTCTTCGGCCAGCGTCGGCTGGTAACCCACCGCGGACGGCATACGACCGAGCAGTGCGGACACTTCGGTACCGGCCAGCGTGTAACGGTAGATGTTGTCGATGAACATCAGCACGTCGCGGCCTTCGTCACGGAAGTTTTCCGCGATGGTCAGACCGGTCAGCGCCACGCGCAGGCGGTTGCCCGGCGGCTCGTTCATCTGGCCGTACACCAACGCCACTTTTTCCAGCACGTTGGCTTCCTTCATTTCGTAGTAGAAGTCGTTACCTTCACGGGTACGTTCGCCGACACCCGCGAATACCGAGAAACCGGAGTGCTCGATAGCGATGTTACGAATCAGCTCCATCAGGGTAACGGTCTTGCCCACGCCGGCACCGCCGAACAGTCCGATCTTGCCGCCCTTGGCGATGGGCATGATGAGGTCGATGACCTTGATGCCGGTCTCCAGGATTTCCAGGCTGGCGGCCTGGTCCTCGTAGCTGGGTGGCGTACGGTGTATCGGCATCTTCTTGTCCGCGTCGACCGGGCCGGCTTCATCGACCGGGTTGCCGAGCACGTCCATGACGCGACCCAGCGTGCCCTGGCCGACGGGCACCGAGATGGGTGCACCGGTACTGGCCACGTTGATGCCGCGCTTCAGGCCGTCAGTCGACCCCATGGCAATGGTGCGCACCACGCCGTCGCCCAGCTGCGCCTGCACTTCCAGCGTCAGCCCGGCTTCGTCCACCACCAGTGCGTCGTAGACCCGGGGCACGGCATCGCGCGGGAATTCCACGTCGACCACCGCGCCGATAATTTCAACAATGTTTCCGGAACTCATTGGGTAAGTCCTCTCAATATAAAATTCTAGACCGCTGCGGCGCCGCTGACGATTTCTGACAGCTCCTGGGTAATCGCTGCCTGGCGGGCCTTGTTGTAGACCAGCTGCAATTCGTCGATCAGCGTACCGGCATTGTCGGAGGCCGCCTTCATGGCCACCATGCGCGCTGCCATTTCACAGGCGATGTTCTCCACCAGGCCCTGGTAGACCAGCGACTCGATGTAACGCATCAGCAGACCGTCCATCACCGTGCGCGCGTCCGGCTCGTAGATATAGTCCCAGTGATGCTTGAGTTCCTCGTCACTGTCATCGCCCACCACCGGCAACAACTGCTCGACCATGGGGGTCTGCGTCATGGTGTTCACGAACACGTTATTGGCCAGGTACAGGCGATCGATGCTGCCATCGTTATAGGCATCCAGCATCACTTTCACGGAACCGATCAGTTCCTCGATGCGCGGCGTGTCGCCGAGGTGGGAATTCTCCGACACCACGTTGCCGCCCATGCGTTTGAAAAAACCCATCGCCTTGCTGCCAATCACCGCGAGATCGATTTCCAGGCTCTGGTCGCGCCATTCCTTCATCGAACGGATGGCCGACTTGAACAGGTTGATGTTCAGGCCGCCGCACAGGCCACGGTCGGTGGAAATCACAATCAGGCCAACCCGTTTGGCCTCGCGTTCGATCAGGTACGGGTGTTTGTATTCCGGGTGCGCCTTGCCCATGTGGGCCACCACGTTACGCATCTTTTCCGCGTACGGCCGCGAGGCGCGCATGCGATCCTGCGCCTTGCGCATCTTGCTCGCCGCGACCATTTCCATGGCCTTGGTGATCTTCTGCGTATTCTGGATACTCTTGATCTGGGTGCGTATTTCTTTCGCGCCAGCCATTGAATCAGTCCCGGGTCAGTTAGTAGGCGCCGTTGGCGACAAAGTCTTCTACGATGGCGCGCAACTTCGCTTCCACTTCATCGTTGTAATCAGGGTTGGCGTTGAGGGCATCCATGTCAGCACCAAAGCTGGATTTGAAATGCGCCAGCAGTGCACTTTCAAACGCCACGATTTTGTTCACCTCGACGTCGTCCAGGTAGCCTTCGTTGGCGGCAAACAGGGACAGCGCCATTTCCGCCACCGACAGCGGCGTGTACTGCGTCTGCTTCATCAGCTCGGTTACGCGCTGACCGCGTTCCAGCTGCTTGCGCGTGGCCTCGTCGAGGTCGGACGCGAACTGGGCAAAGGCCGCCAGTTCGCGGTACTGCGCCAGCGCCAGTCGCACACCGCCGCCGAGTTTCTTGATGGCCTTGGTCTGCGCAGCGCCACCCACGCGCGACACGGACAGACCGGCGTTGATGGCCGGCCGGATACCGGCGTTGAACAGGTCGGATTCAAGAAAGATCTGACCGTCGGTAATGGATATCACGTTGGTGGGCACGAAGGCCGACACGTCACCCGCCTGGGTCTCGATGATCGGCAGCGCCGTCAGCGAACCGGTCCTGCCCTTGACTTCGCCGTTGGTGTGTTTCTCCACGTAGTGTTCATTGACGCGCGCAGCGCGTTCCAGCAGGCGCGAATGCAGGTAGAACACGTCACCCGGGTAGGCTTCACGACCCGGCGGACGACGCAGCAGCAGGGACACCTGGCGATACGCCCAGGCCTGCTTGGTCAGGTCATCATAGATAATGAGTGCGTCTTCACCACGGTCACGGAAGTACTCACCCATGGCGCAACCGGCATAGGGTGCGATGTACTGCATGGCGGGTGAATCCGCCGCGCCGGCTGACACCACGATGGTGTGCTCCATCGCGCCGTGTTCCTCGAGCTTGCGCACCACGGCGGCCACCGACGAGTTTTTCTGGCCGATCGCGACGTAGATACATTTAACGCCGGTGCCTTTCTGGTTGATGATGGCGTCGATGGCCACGGCCGTCTTGCCGGTCTGGCGGTCACCGATGATCAGTTCGCGCTGACCACGCCCGATCGGCACCATGGCGTCGATGGCCTTCAGACCGGTCTGCACCGGCTGGTCGACCGACTGGCGTTCGATAACGCCGGGGGCGATCTTTTCGATCGGTGAACTGAAATCCGATTGAATCGGACCCTTGCCGTCAATGGCGGTACCCAGCGAATCCACTACGCGCCCCAGCAGGGCCGGACCAACCGGCACTTCCAGGATACGTCCGGTACAGCGCGCCTTGCCGCCTTCGGAAATCGACTTGTAGTCACCCAGCACCACCACGCCAACCGAATCGCGTTCCAGGTTGAGCGCCAGGCCGTACAGTTCGTTGCCGAAGTCGATCATCTCGCCCTGCATGGCGTCGGCCAGGCCGTGGATGCGGGCGATGCCGTCGGTCAGGCTGACCACAGTACCTTCACTGCGCGCCTCGGAGGTCGCATCGAAACCTTCGATGCGTTGCTTGATCAGATCGCTGATCTCGGATGGATTCAGTTGCATTGCTTGCGTCCTATTTTAGTGAACCAGGGCACTGGAGAGCTGGCGCAGGTGTTCCACAGCCGACCCGTCGATCACCAGGTCGCCTGCGCGGATCACTGCACCACCCACCAGGTCTTCGTTCACGGAACAATTCAGTTGCACGTCGCGGCCGAGGCGTTTCTTCAGCGCTTCGGCAATCGCGCTTTTCTGCGCATCACTCAACGGCATGGCGGAAATCACCTCGGCTTCCACGGTACCTTCCGCTTCATCGCGGAACTGGTTGTACAGCGTGGCGATCATCGGCAGCTGCCCCAGGCGACCGTTCTCGGCCAGCACGTTCAGCAGGTTCTGTGCGTGTTCGCCGATGTCGTCACCACAGGCACGGATAACCAGCGCACCGGCCTCGCTTTTGCCGAGGCGCGGGTTGGCCAGCAGGGTGGTCATGGTGTCATTACTGACCACCGCGGCCATCAGCGCCAGGCGATCGGACCACGTCTGTAACTCACCACGGCTGTTGGCCAGCTCGAATACGGCCCTCGCGTAGGGCCGCGCCAGCGCTGCGTCGCCTTCCGGCAATTCTGCGTGTTGATCGTTGCTGTCTGCCATAGTCCTTGCCTAGATCCTGGCGACCAGGTCTTTCAGCAGTTCGTCGTTGGCGGAAGCGTCCAGCTCGCGCTTCAGGATGCGTCCGGCACCGGCGGTGGCGATACTCACCACCTGGCCACGCAGGGCTTCCCGGGCACGGTTGACTTCCTGCTCCATCTCCGCCGCCGCGGCGGCCTTGATGCGGTCCGCCTCTTCCACGGCTTCCGCCCTGGCTTCGTCGATGATCTCGCTGCCGCGTTTTTCTGCGCGGTTGATGATCTCGCTGGCCTGCTGCTTGGCCTCATGCAGGGTTTCGGTGGCTTTTTTCTGTGCCAGTTCCTGCTCGTGGCGGCCGCGGTCGGCGGCAGCCAGGCCTTCGGCGATCCTGCCCTTGCGCTCTTCGAGCGCCGCCATGATCGGTGGCCACACAAACTTCATGCAGAACCACACGAACACCAGGAAGGTGATACTTTGGCCGATCAGTGTCGCGTTGAAATTCATGGTTGAACCTCGCGTTCAGCTATCAGGCGCCAACGACCGCGAACATGACGTACATGGCCAGACCGACGGCGATCATCGGTACCGCGTCCACCAGGCCCATGACGATGAAGAACTGGGTACGCAGCATCGGGATCAGCTCCGGCTGACGTGCCGCACCCTCCAGGAAGCGGCCGCCCAGGATACCGATGCCGACCGCGGCACCGAGGGCGCCCAGGCCCATCATCAGGGCGCCGGCAATATAAAGCAGTGCGTTTTCCATGTTTGTCTCCTAAGGTCTGTAGAGTTCAGTAAGTGAAAGTTGTTTGATTAATGGTGCGCCTGGCTTGCCATATCCAGGTAGACGATGGTCAGGGTCATGAAAATGAACGCCTGCAGGGTAATGATCAGTATATGGAAGATGGCCCAGCCAAGCTGCAGCAGGCCGCCAAAGGCGCCCAGCGCGATGCCGCCACCATACATCAGTGCAATCAGGATAAAGATCATTTCGCCCGCGTACATGTTGCCGAACAGTCGCAGCGAGAGCGAGACCGGCTTGGCGATCAGGGTAACGCCTTCCAGCAGAAAGTTGATCGGCATGAACAGGACCTGGACTACTTTATTGTCCGACTGGAACGGCATCAGGGTCAGCTCGCCGACAAAACCGCCCACGCCTTTCATTTTTACGCTGTAGTACAGCACCAGCGCAAACACGGACAGGGACAGGCCGAAGGTAATATTGGGATCGGTGGAAGGTACGATCTTGAGATGGCTCACGCCCATCAGACCCGCCAGCGAAGGCAGCCAGTCGACCGCGATCAGGTCCATGAAGTTCATCAGGAACACCCAGATGAAGATGGTCATGGCCAGTGGTGCGATGAGCGGGTTCTTGCCGCTGAACGAACCGCGCACGCTGTCGTCGATAAATTCCACCACCCACTCGACAAAGTTCTGCCAGCCGCCCGGCACACCGGCGGTGGCGGTTTTGGCCGCCTTGCGGAAAGCCCACAGGAACAACACGCCCAGACCGATGGAAAACAGCATGCTGTCGACATTGATGGACCAGAAACCCATCTCGGCGAGATCCCCGGCACCGTGCGCGAATCCCCAGTGCCCGTCCGCGTGCTGCCCGTAGGTCAGGTTGGTCAGGTGGTGCTTGATATATTCTTCGGAAGAATGCGGTGCGGTGGCTGACATGGACTTATTTCTGCTCTAACTGTCTGATTCCATTAAATATCATTACAAGCTGACCGATCATGAACCCGGTCAGCAGCGCCAGCGCTTCGAGCTTCAGCACACCCAGCCCGAAGGCAAAACACAGGGCGACGAGCAAAAAACGCTGTACAACACATATGTAGCCGGCCGCCAGGCTCTGCTGGGGTGTTCGCTGCACGGCTTGCGCGTCGCGCCGCGAACAGCGTGCCAGCAGCAGTGCATTGACAGCCGCAATACAACCGCCGAATCCCGCGGATACGGCAGCAAAAGAATCAAAGATGGCAAGAAACACGGCTGATGTAACCGCTACCAGTATGGCCTGGTAGAGCAACAGCCTGCGAATCCCGGTATCCAACGGTGTTTCTGCTCGATTCAGCCCCGAAAATCCCGGGCAGCGTCACAACACCGGCCTAACCGGTGGGGAGCGGCGGCGATTATAAGGATCGTCGATACGTGGGGTCAACAACTTGTATAGCCTTTATGGATATTCTCTGTATCTCTAATGGATATGTTCGAGAATGCCATCGAGCTCATCCAGGCTGTTGTAGCTGATCACCAGCTTGCCCTTGCCTTTCTGGCCCTGCTGGACCACCACCGGGGCCCCCACGCGGTCGGACAGGTCCTGCTCCAGGCTGACCAGGTCGGGATCCCGGCGTGGACTGCGGTTTTTCCCTTTGCTGGAGCCGCTGTCCGCCAGCAGTTTCTTGACCAGGCGCTCGGTAGCCCGGGCCGACAGCCCGTGATCGACCACCTGGCGGGCGGCTTCCGCCTGCCGGGCGCCGTCCAGCGCCAGCAGCGCGCGCGCGTGCCCCATGTCCAGCTCACCGCGCTGCACCATGCCCGTCGCGACCTCACCCAGCTCCAGCAGGCGCAGCAGGTTGGACACCGCCGTACGGGAGCGCCCTACTGCTTCGGCAGCCTGCTGGTGGGTCATTTCGAACTCCTCGATCAACCGGTCCAGCGCGCGCGCTTCTTCCAGCGGGTTCAGGTTCTCGCGCTGGATGTTCTCGATCAGGGCCACCGCAATGGCGGTACGGTCGTCCATGTCCCGCACCACCACCGGGACTTCCTGCAGTTCGGCCAGCTGTGCCGCGCGCCAGCGCCGCTCCCCGGCCACGATTTCGTAACTGCCGCCGCCGACGGGTCGCACCACGATGGGCTGCACCACCCCCTGGGCGCGGATCGAGTCCGCCAGGTCTTCCAGGCTGTCGTTGTGCATGTCCACGCGTGGCTGGTATTTGCCGCGCTGCAACTGTTCCACGCCGAGGGTGCGCAGTTCCCCGCTCGCCTCGTCGCTGGCGGCCGCCGTTACCGGCGCGGCGGGGGCCGGTTGCGACAC
>DRQL01000220.1 GCA_011371465.1 Gammaproteobacteria bacterium
GGTCAGGATACGTTTCATCTCGGCCTTGGTATCTTCGGTGACCACGCGCGGACCACGGGTCAGGTCACCGTACTCGGCGGTGTTGGAAATCGAGTAGCGCATGTTGGCGATACCGCCTTCATACATGAGGTCCACGATCAGTTTCAGTTCGTGCAAACACTCGAAATAAGCCATCTCCGGCGCATAACCGGCCTCGGTCAGGGTTTCGAACCCGGCCTGCACCAGCGCGGTCGCACCGCCACAAAGCACGGCCTGTTCGCCAAACAGGTCGGTCTCGGTCTCTTCGCGGAAACTGGTCTCAATGATGCCGGCACGGCCACCGCCGTTGGCGGAGGCATACGACAGCGCAATTTCCCTGGCCTTGCCGCTGGCATCCTGGAACACCGCGATCAGCGAAGGCACGCCGGCACCCTGGGTATAGGTGGATCGCACCAGGTGGCCGGGGCCCTTGGGGGCTACCATGATCACGTCCAGGTCGGCGCGCGGCACGATCTGCTCGTAGTGGATATTGAACCCGTGGGCAAAGGCCAGTGCCGCGCCCTTTTTGATATTGGGCTCGATCTTGTCGCGGTACAGTTTTGCCTGGTGCTCGTCCGGCGCCAGGATCATGACCACGTCAGCACCCTGGACTGCGTCCTCGATCGACTTGACGGTCAGGCCCGCGTTTTTCGCCTTGGCTTCCGAAATGGAGCCGGCGCGCAGCCCCACCGTGACCTCCACCCCCGAATCCTTCAGGTTATTGGCATGCGCATGTCCCTGCGAACCGTAGCCGATAATGCTGACCTTCGCTCCCTTGATAATGGAAAGGTCCGCATCCTTGTCATAATAGATATTCATTGTCATAGCGTAAGTACCCTAACTGAAATTCAAATTCGTGCTACAGGTGCAAGGCGCGCTCGCCCCGTGCAATTCCGGTCACCCCGGAGCGCACCACCTCGATGATGTCCGTCCGGATGATCGCTCCAACAAACGCGTCCAGCTTTTCGCTGGTACCCGTCACTTCAATGGTATAGGTGGTATCGCTCACGTCGATGATCCGACCGCGGAAGATGTCCGCCAGGCGTTTTACTTCTTCGCGCGCCGGACCGGCCGCACGCACCTTGATCAGCATCATCTCACGCTCGATATGCGGCCCTTCGTGCATATCCATGAGCTTGACCACGTCGATCAGCTTGTTGAGCTGCTTGGTGATCTGCTCGATCACCTCGTCGGTGCCGCGCGTCACCAGCGTCATGCGCGACAGCGACTCGTCCTCGGTGGCGGCCACTGTGAGCGATTCGATATTGTAGCCGCGCGCCGAGAACAGCCCGGCTACCCGCGACAGCGCACCCGCTTCGTTTTCCATCAGGATTGAAATGATATGCCGCATGACTACACCAGGATCATTTCGTTCTGGCCAGCGCCTGCCGGGATCATCGGGTAGACGTTCTCGCTCTTGTCGGTCAGGAAATCCATGAATACCAGCCGGTCTTTCATTTTAAAGGCTTCCTTCAGTGCGGGCTCCACGTCTTCAGGTCTGGTGATCTGCATACCCACGTGCCCGTAACTCTCGGCCAGCTTGACGAAATCGGGCAGCGACTCCATGTAGGACATGGCATAGCGGCCGTCATAGAAAAACTGCTGCCACTGGCGCACCATGCCGAGGTAGCCGTTGTTCAGGTTGATGATTTTCAGCGGCAGGCCGTACTGCCGGCAGGTGGACAGTTCCTGGATACACATCTGGATACTGCCTTCACCGGTAACACAGGCCACCGTTTCTTTCGGGTGCGCAAACTGTACACCCATCGCCGCGGGCAAACCGAACCCCATGGTGCCGAGTCCCCCGGAATTGATCCAGCGGTTGGGCTTGTCGAACTTGTAGAACTGCGCCGCCCACATCTGGTGCTGACCCACGTCCGAGGTCACGAAGGCCTTGCCTTTGGTCACTTCATACAGTTTTTCCAGTACAAACTGCGGCTTGATCAGGTCGCTGTCATGGTCATACTTCAGGCAGTCCATGTCGCGCCATTCCTCGATCTGCTTCCACCAGGCTTTCTGCGCGTCCGCATCCGGTTTCTTTTTGCTTTCTTTCAGCACTTTCAGCATTTCCTTCAGCACCTGGTCGACAGGGCCGACGATCGGCACATCCACCTTGACGTTCTTGGAAATACTGGCCGGGTCGATATCGACATGAATCACCGTCGCGGTCGGACAAAACTTGTCGACGTTGCCGGTCACGCGGTCGTCGAAACGCGCGCCAATGGCGATCAGCACGTCACAGTTGTGCATCCCCATGTTGGCTTCATAGGTCCCGTGCATGCCCAGCATGCCCAGGTTCTGCCGGTGCGTGGCCGGGAATGCACCCAGTCCCATCAGCGTATTGGTAATAGGGTACCCCAGCAGTTTGGTCATCTCGGTCAGCTGGCTGCTGGCATTGGCCAGGATCACGCCGCCGCCGGTGTACAGCATGGGGCGTTTGGCGGACAGCATCAGGTCGACCGCCTTTTTGATCTGGCGCGGGTGCCCCCTGGTCACCGGGTTGTAGGAACGCATGCTGATCCGTTTGGGGTAATGGAACTCGGCCCGGGCCGTAGCGACATCCTTGGGAATGTCCACCACCACCGGTCCCGGTCGCCCGGTCATGGCCACATAGAACGCCTTGCGGATGGTCACCGCCAGGTCGTTCACGTCTTTCACCAGGAAGTTATGCTTTACGCAGGGGCGCGTAATCCCCACGCTGTCCACTTCCTGGAACGCGTCGTTACCGATCAGCGCGGTCGGCACCTGGCCGGTGAACACCACCAGCGGGATGGAATCCATGTACGCGGTAGCAATGCCGGTCACCGCGTTGGTTGCGCCCGGCCCCGAGGTCACCAGCACCACCCCGGGCCTGCCGGTGGAACGCGCGTAACCGTCAGCGGCGTGGGTCGCGGCCTGTTCGTGGCGCACCAGCACGTGCTGCAGCTCGTCCTGCTGGAACAGCGCGTCGTAAATGGGCAATACCGCCCCGCCGGGATAACCGAACACGCGTTCGATCCCCTGTTCTACAAGGCTGCGTACAAAAATCTCAGCGCCAGTCAGCTCCACCTGTTTGGTCTCCCGGGTGCCGGCAAAATCAAAAAACCAGAAAAAAGCCCGTATATCGGGCACATGCGCAAAGCGCAGATTCAGAACTGGCTAATGTTGCCACTGTTGGGGGGCAGAATCCAGTATCCAATAGGTGATGCGTCAGCCGGGCTACGGCCACTGCGCCGCCGCCTTGCGACCGCCTCCTGCAAACCGGGATACCGGGATGAGACGCCTGCACTTGTCGAACCGGGCAAGGCATGGTAAGTAACTGATATCTCGATAACAGCAAAGGACCCATGATGCGCCTGACGATCCCCCTTCTGGCACTCCTCGCGACGCTGGTGACACTGCCCGCCGGCGCCGCCATGTATAAATGGAACGATGCCAATGGCAAGACCCAGTACGGCCAGTTCCCGCCCGCCGGGGTCAACGCCACCCTGATCCGCTCCGAACAGAAACCGAAATCGGCACCGACCCGCAAACCGCTGGACCAGCAGATGAAGGAACTGAACAGCCAGCTGGAGGAGCGCAAGACCGCCGAAGCGGAAGCGGCCGCGAAAAAGCAGAACGCGGAGATCCGCAAGCAGAACTGCGCCACGGCCCGCAAGAACCTCACCCAGCTGGGCTATGGCGGCAACCGGCTGGCACAGATGCCGGACGGCAGTTACCAGCGCCTCGACGAAGCCGAGAAACAGAAAATGATCAAGAAAAACGAGGACGCCATCAAGGAATTTTGCGACTGAGGAAGACACCATGCCCCTGTTGAGAATACAGACCAGCCAGGCCGTTGCGGCTGACACCGGGAAAGGCCTGCTCAGCAAGGCATCGCAGGCAGTTGCGGACATGCTGGGCAAGCCGGAGCGTTACGTCATGGTGAGCCTGGAACACAACCCCGACATGCTGTTCGGCGGCAGCGACGAGCCGCTCGCCTACCTGGAACTGAAAAGCATCGGCCTGCCCGAAGCGAACACCGCGGAGTTCTCCCGCCGGCTGGCGGACCTGCTGGGCGATGAACTCGGCCTGCCTGCCGACCGCATCTATATTGAGTTCGCCGACGCACCGCGCGCCATGTGGGGCTGGAATGGCGGGACTTTCTGACGCTGTCTGGCTACAATCGCGCGCTCGATCGTATCCGGACACCCGACCATGAAAGTATCCCAGTTCCCGCTCGCCACCGTTAAGGAACCCCCCGCCGACGCGGAAATCATCAGCCACCAGCTGATGATGCGCGCCGGCATGATCCGCAAGGTGGCCGCCGGCATCTACAGCTGGCAGCCGCTGGGCCTGCGCGTGCTGCGCAAGGCGGAAGCCGTGGTGCGCGAAGAAATGAACCGCGCCGGCGGCCTGGAACTGCTGATGCCCGCGGTGCAGCCCGCCGAGCTGTGGCAGGAATCGGGACGCTGGGAAAAATACGGCCCCGAGCTGCTGCGCTTCACCGACCGGCACCAGCGCGAATTCTGTTTCGGTCCCACCCACGAGGAAATCATCACCGACCTGGTGCGCCGCGAAGTCCGCAGCTACAAGCAGCTGCCGGTCAACTATTACCAGATCCAGACCAAGTTCCGCGACGAGATCCGCCCTCGCTTCGGCATCATGCGCGCGCGCGAGTTTCTCATGAAAGACGCCTATTCCTTTCACC
>DRQL01000221.1 GCA_011371465.1 Gammaproteobacteria bacterium
TGACACCGGGTGCTGCAACTTGTTCGCGGCCGAGCCCACTTCTACACTGTGGTCCCGTTATCGCGCGCCAGTATGACCACAAAAGGAAATCGGTATCTTGATCGGTATCATCTTCATCTGGATTGCCACCCTGCTGGGACTGTGGATCGTTACCCTGGTGTTGCCCGGCGTCAGGGCGAATACCACCGGTGGACTGATCCTCGCCGCGCTGGTGCTGGGGCTGGTGAACACCTTCATCCGGCCGGTGCTGTGGCTCCTGACCCTGCCCCTGACAGTACTCACCTTCGGCCTGTTCGCGCTGGTGGTCAATGCCATCACCATTTCGCTGACCGCCTCCCTGGTCAGCAACTTTGAAGTAGACGGGTTTGGATCCGCCTTGCTGGCGGCCATCATCATGGCGATACTCGGCATTCTGGGTTTCGCCGCACTCGAGTGGCTGACGATGGGCAGTGTGCACTGGACCTATATCGAACAGTATCGCGGCGGCTCCTTCATATAGAAATGCCTGACGGAGACATCACACTGCCGCCACCGCTACCATTAACCAGGGAATCCTGTACGTGACCAGGAAGAAACATCACCGGCCGGAAGTTCCCCTTCCCGCGCATCCCCGACAGCGCAATGAAGCGCTGCCATGGCAGACCCCCAAGCCACGCGCAGAAGACCCGGATGCGCCGGCCAAACTGGAACAGATCCTCAACAGCCCGAGCTATATCCAGGCCGACCGGGATACCGGATTTCTCGCCCGCGATGATGCCCGGGCCGTACGCCTGCAGCTGGACTACCTGAAACCGGAAATATTACTGAACCAGCACGGCATACTGCATACCATTGTAGTGTTCGGCAGCACCCGCATCAGCGAACCGGCAGCGGCAAAGGCAAAGGTAAACGCGCTGCGTGAAGCCCTGGCCGCCACCCCGGAAGACCGGAAGCTGCAGCGCCGCCTGTTTGTGGCCGAGCGCATACTGGAAAAAAGCCGCTATTACGACGTTGCCCGCGAATTCGGACAGCTGGTCGCCAATGCCGGTAACGGCCCGGATGATTCCCGACTGGTGGTGATGACTGGCGGCGGACCGGGCATCATGGAAGCCGCCAACCGCGGGGCACACGACGAAAAGGCAAAAACCATCGGCCTGAACATCTCACTTCCGCACGAACAGTACCCCAACCCGTACATCACCCCGGAGCTGTGTTTCCGCTTTCACTATTTCGCCCTGCGCAAAATGCACTTCCTGCTGCGCGCCCGGGCACTGGTGGCCTTTCCCGGCGGCTTCGGCACCTTTGACGAGCTGTTTGAAACCCTCACCCTGATACAGACGCGCAAGATCAAACCGCTGCCCGTGATCCTGGTGGGCGAATATTACTGGCGCAAGGTACTGGATATCGACTACATGGTGGAAGAAGGCGTCATCGACGAAGAAGACCGCAACCTGTTCTGGTATGCGGAAACCGCGGAAGATATCTGGGAAGGCATCCTCTGCTGGCATGAAACCAATGGAGAACCACTGTGAAAATCGCATTTCACGGAGCCGACCGGACCGTGACCGGCTCCTGTCACCAGGTCACCTGTAACGGCAAGAACATACTCATCGACTGCGGCCTCTACCAGGGCGGACGCGAACTGACCGAGGAGAACGCGGAACCGTTCGGCTTTGAGCCGGCGGATATCGATTTCCTGCTGCTGACACACGCGCACCTGGATCACTGCGGGCGCATACCGTTGCTCGCCAAACGCGGTTTTACAGGAGAGATCATTACCACTTCCGCCTCCCGCGAACTGGCCCGCCTGGTGATGCTGGACGCAGCCGGCCTGCAGGAGGAAGAAGCCGCCTACCGGACCCGCAAGGCCGCCCGCCACGGCAACCACGTGCAGGACATCCAGCCGCTGTATACCGTTCTTGATACCCTGAACTGCCTGGACTACTTCGGGCGCAAGGCGTCCTTCCACCAGCCGCTGCAACTGGCGCCCGGCATCCGCACCACCTTTTTTGAAGCCGGCCATATTCTCGGCTCCGCCAGCATCCTGCTGGAACTGGAAGAAGACGGCCACACACGCAGCCTGCTGTTCTCGGGAGATCTCGGCTACTCCAACCGTGCGATCCTGCGTAACCCGGCACCACCGCCGCACGCGGATATCGTGATCATGGAAACCACCTACGGCGATCGCCTGCACAAACAGCTCCAGCCTTCCATCGAGGAACTCTACACCGCGATCAACGACACCTTCCAGCGCGGCGGCAATGTCATCATCCCGACTTTCGCGCTGGAACGGGCCCAGGAACTCCTCTATTACCTGCGCGCCGGCGTGGAGGAAAAACGCATACCACGCACCACCCAGGTGTTTCTCGATTCGCCGATGGCGATCTCGGCGACAGAGATATTTGAACACCACCCGGAGTGCTACGACGCCGAAACCCTGAAGCTGTTCAGGGATGGTAACGACCCGTTCCGGCCGCCGGCGCTGCATTTCACGCGCCAGACCAGCGACTCCATGGCCATCAACCGACTCAGCGGTGGCGCTGTCATCATGGCGGGTTCCGGTATGTGTACCGGCGGACGGGTGCGCCACCACCTCAGGCACAACCTGTGGCGACACGACAGCAGTGTGGTTTTCGTCGGGTACGCCGCAAGCCATACGCTGGCACGACGCATAATCGATGGCGCAAAGAGCGTGCGTATCTTCGGCGAGGAGATCCCGGTACACGCCAGCATCTACATGATCGGCGGTTTTTCCGCCCATGCTGACCAGGCCGAGTTGCTGGCCTGGCACCGGGCCACCGGGCAGCCGGAGATCACCTGCCTGGTGCACGGCGAGGAGGACACCATGAAAAAATTCGCCCGGCACCTTGAAAACACCGAGATCCGGATGCCGGAAATGCACCAGGTATATGATCTTTAGCAGCAACCCAACGCTGAGCACGCAATGAAAGGAAGCAGCTCCCAACCGGGCAAGCCCGGTAATTTTATCCACGCGGGAACTGACAGACGCTTATTTTGTTCTAAGCTTATACTATGAGCCAATAATCAGCATAACTTTAACTACACGGAGGAAGTCCCCATGAGAAGACTCTATTTCCTGCTACCGGACCTGGATACCACCCACAAGGTAGTCGATGAATTACTGCTGGCACGTGTTGAAGAACGGCATATACACGTCATCGCCAGGGAAGGTACGCCACTGGAAGACCTGCCGGAAGCCAGCCTGATCCAGAAAAGCGATTTTGTGCCCGCGGTGGAACGCGGCATTGCCATGGGCGGTGCTACCGGCGTAGTCGCAGGGCTGGCTGCACTGGCATTCCCGGGTGTGGTGATTGCCGGCGGTGCGTTGCTGGCCATGGGTCTGGCGGGCGCCGGCATGGGTGCCTGGCTGGGTGGCATGATCGGCATGGACGTGGAAAACACCCACATCCGGCAATTCGAGGAAGCCATTCAGAACGGCCAACTGCTGGTGCTGGTGGATGTACCCAGGGATCGCGTCGACGACATCCAGGAACTGGTCAGGAAGCATCACGCCGAAGCGGATTTCGAAGGTACCGAGCCGACCATACCGGCCTTTCCCTGAAACCTGCAAACACTGTAGTGCCGTCACACACACCGACTGACCGGCTCCGCCTGCCATGGCGGACCTGCGCCGGCTGATCCGCGACCACTGACGCTACACTAGCCCGCAGGAGGGGTCTCCTGACCGCGAAAACACGCCCCGATTTTCGCGCCGAAGGCCGGCGCTTCTACGGGTGCTGCTGCAGTTTCAGGAACGTCTCGAGCCGGTTGCGCACCTTACCCTCACCGGGCCGGCTGACAATGGAGCATATCAGCTCAAACAGCGGGTAATCCTGTTCCCTGAACAGGCCGTGCCGCCGGACCATCTGCAGAGTATGCACCCCTTCGCCCTCGATCCCCTCGACCTCGCCCCTCGCCAGCCGGCACCCCAGTTCGTGGTGGTGTGAATCCCTGCTGGTCGCCGTGGTGACCAGGTCACCCAGTCCGGCGAGGTGCCACGGGCTGCCGGCCGCACCGCCCATGCGGCGCACGATCTGGTCCAGTTCGCGGAGCGAGGCAACCGCCAGGTAACCACGCACGTTGTCACCCATCTGCAGCTCGTCAGCCATACCGAAAACCATGGCATAGACATTTTTCAGGATCACCGACCAGCTGATGCCGGTAATGTCCGGGCTGTACTCGATCAGCAGCCGGGTCCCTGAAAACAGCTCTTTCACGGTCTGCTCGGTTGCCTTTCCTGCACAGCCAAGCTGCGCAAAGCCGTAACGCCCCGCGCGCAGCTCCTCCGAGATCATCGGGCCGTACAGCAGCGCATAGGGATGCCGTGTTCCCAGCACTTCGGCAAACACCTGGGCAGCGGTCTGTCCGTTTTCATCCAGCCCCTTGGCGATACTGATACAGATGGCATGCGGCGCCAGCAACGGCAGCAGGCGCGTAACCACTTCACGGTGTGGACTGACCGGCAGGCAGAACAACACCAGGTCGGCAGCCGGCGCCGCCTCTTCAAGAACTGCGGACTGAAAACCACCGGCCGGGTATTTCTCCCAGATGTCCAGTTGCACGCGGTCGCCCAGCAGTACCTGCATGGCGTGCCCCATTTCGCCATAACCCAGCACCAGCACCCTGGTTTTTCCCATCAGCCTTTGTCCTCACGGTTGTCTGACCATGCCCGTACACGCTTGTGCAGTTCCATAGCCAGCAGTACAGACAACGCCAACCCCAGCAACTCCAGCCAGTGTTGCCATGAAACCGGCTGGATGCGCAACACGTCGCGCAGCCCGGGAGTATACATGGCACCAATGTGTACCAGCTGTGCGACGGCTGTGCCCAGCAACAGCAACGGATTCCGCAACGGACTGTGCCGGAATACCGAGCGCGTTTCGGAGCGGCTGTTGAACACGTGGATGTTCTCGAACAGCACCATCAGCAGCAGCGTTCCGTTACGCGCTTCATCGAGACTGAACCCGCGCCCCAGCAACCACTGGTAGACAAGGAAAGCCATCACCCCGATCACCAGCGCCGACAGCAGCACCCGCTCGATCATCAGGCGATTGAAAACCGGTTCCTGCGGCGGCCGTGGCGGGCGCTGCAGTTCCCCGCCCTCGCCCGGTTCGAACGCCAGTGCCACATCCTGTATGCCGTTGGTGACCAGGTTGAGCCACAACAGCTGCACGGCCAGCAACGGTAAGGGCTGGCCGGTGAACAGCGCCAGTGTAAACAGCACCAGCTCGGCGGCACCGGTGGACACCAGCAGGAAGATCACCTTGCGCACATTGGCATAGGCAATGCGCCCCTCCTCCACCCCTGCCACGATCGAGGCAAAGTGATCGTCGGTAATGATGATGTCGGCATTTTCCCGCGCCACGTCGGTGCCGCTGCGGCCCATGGCGATACCGACCTGGGCCGCGTGCAGGGCCGGCGCATCGTTGGCGCCGTCCCCACTGACCGCAACAAAGTGGCCCTGCCGTTGCAGCGACTGCACGATCCCCAACTTCTGGCTCGGTTCCACGCGGGCAAACACGCGCGCGTCCCGGGTCAGCCGGTCCAGCGCCGCTTCGTCCCCCGCCTGCTGTAACTGCGGCCCGGTGACCAGCTGTTCGTCGCCTTCCAGCAGTTCCAGCTCGCGCACAATCGCCAGTGCGGTTTGCGGGTGATCGCCGGTCACCATGGCCACCCTGATACCCGCACGCCGGCAAGCGGCAATCGCAGACTTTGCTTCCGGACGCAAGGGGTCGATCATGCCCACCAGGCCAAGCAGCGCCAGACCACGCAGTTGCTCAGCGGTAAAATGGTCTTCATCTTCCACGCCGACTTCGCCCGTCGCCAGTGCCAGCACCCGGAAGCCCTGCCGCGCAAGGTCCTGTGCCTGTGCTTCGATCGCCGCGGCATCGATCCGGCTATCCACATCCCCGCACGCCATGCGGGTGCACATGGGGAGGACCCGTTCCAGAGCCCCCTTGACGAAGGCATGCGGCCGGCCGTCCACCCGGTTGAGACTGGCCGCGTACATGCGGTCCGATTCAAACGGTATGACAGCCAGTTCCGGGCAGCGATTAAGTGCCTCTGCCCGGTTGATACCGGCCTTGTGCGCCATTACCAGCAACGCAACATCCACCGCATCTCCGTGCCACACCCAGCCGCTTTCACGCTGCCCCAGGAACGCTTCGCTGGACAGTACGGCGGCCAGGCACAGGCGCTCGAGTAATGCTTTTTCAGCTTCGTCGGGCACACCGCGCGGTGTCCGTATCGCACCTTCCGGAATCATGCCCTCACCACTGACTTCCCAGGGCTGCTGCCGGGGAAACAGGATGCGGCGCGCGGTCAGCTGGTTGACGGTGAGCGTGCCGGTCTTGTCCGTGGCAATAAAGGTGCAGGAACCCAGCGCCTCCACGGCCACCAGGCGCCGGATAATGACGTGCCGTTTCGCCATGCGGTGCATGCCGGTCGCCAGCGCGACCGTAAGCGCCACCGGCAGGCCCTCGGGGATCCCCGACACCGCCAGTGCCACGGCCAGCAGGAACACATCGCTGTACGACATGCCCTGCCACAGCGCAACCACGGCCATGACCGCAGCCGCCACCCCCACCGCTACCGCCACCAGGCGCGTGAAGCGTTGCATGCGCATCAGCAGCGGCGCCTGACCCAGCGCCTGCCCCAGCACATCGGCCGCGATGCGCCCCAGTTCGGTGCCCAGACCGGTGGCAACTACCACACCCTGCCCGCGGCCGCGCGCAGCCAGGGTGCCGGCAAACGCCATATTACGGCGTTCGGCAAGCACTGTGTCCGTTGGCAATAACGCCGTGGCCTGTTTCGCGACCGGCAGCGACTCACCGGTCAACAGCGACTCGTCCAGTTCCAGGTCATGTGCAACCAGCAGGCGCAGGTCAGCCGGCACGCGGTCGCCGGCTTCCAGCAGCACGATATCGCCCGGCACCAGCCCGGTGGCGTCGATTTCATAACTGTCACCGCTGCGCAGCACGCGGCAGCGCGTTGCCACCAGTTCCCCGAGTGACAGCGCGGCACGCTGTGCGGAAAATTCCTGCAGGGTACCGATCACGGCGTTGAGCAGCAGCACGGCAAAGATAAACCCGGCATCGGACCAGTGCCGGATCAACAGTGACAGCAGGGCCGCCGCCAGCAGCACATAGATCAGCGGGCTGGCGAACTGACGCAGGAACACCTGCGCCAGCCCCGGTGGCTGCGCACGTGGCAACCGGTTGGGCCCGTAGTGCTCCAGGCGTGCGGCCGCCTCGGCCTGGCTCAGGCCATGCCGGGAACCCTGCAGGGCATCGACAACCGCGTCAGCTGAACGGGCGTGGGGCGTAGAGACGGATTGCATCATAGCCACAGTAGCACCGGATCGAGTCTGGCGCATTCATCGACCAGGGCGGCACAGGCCACCGGGGCAGGCGGTGCATTAAACCGCCAATGTCCCGCAACGCTGCGACAATCCACTCGAATACCGTCAGATGTATTATTATAGTAGCGCTTCCCTTTTTCACCTGGTTGCACAAGGAGCAGACAGTGGTACCCACGTATTTCCGGCACACCGGCCAACGGCTGCAGATGGCGGCCCTGGCTGCCATTACCCTCTTTTTATCTGCCGGCTGCGCGACCGACCAGGTGCACTCTTCGGTACAGTTCGATGCCATCTCACTGGCCGCGGACGACCTGGAAACCTGGGGACTGGGCTTCATTACACCGTCTACCGTGACCGGGCAGGAACAGGACGTACAGAACCTCGCCTTTGTGTTTGCCCGGGTGCTGGAAAAAGAACGCCCCGATATCCACGTCGTCAGTCTTCCCGAAGCACTGAGCTCGGTCAACCGGGCCGGCCTTGCCGACGAATACAAGCAAATGTACGTCGATTACAGCGATACCGGGATCTTCAAGAAAGACGCGCTGCACCGGGTGGGCGAAGTCATCGGCGCGCGCTATCTCGCACAGCTGAAACTGTCCAGCTTCAACCAGAACTCCAGGGGACGCTTCAGTTTCCTCGGCTTGCGCCTGATGCAGACCAAGGCAGCCAATATCCGGCTGTTTCTGCAGATCTGGGACAGCGACAGCGGCGCAATCGTGTGGGAAGGCGCGGAGGAAATGAACTATGCCTGGGACACCTCCAGCGAGAAACCGGTTACATTCCAGCTGATCGTCGAGGAAATCGCCCGCAACCTGGTCAACAAGTTGCCGGGGGCACCTGACAACCCCGCGCAAGATAAATGAAACAACATTCAATATATACTATAACATCTTGTATTTGAATATTATTTAATATTTTTCAGGAAGTGGTATAACCCTGTTGTTTCAGTCGGAGCAAAACGCGTGAACACTCGCACCACCCCGCTACACCGGATCAGCGACGTCAGCAAACTGCTCGACATGTCCGCCGACACATTGCGTTACTACGAAAAGATCGGCCTGATCCCGAAAGTGCAACGCAGCGGTGGTGGCGTTCGCCTGTACAGCGAAGCCGACCTGTCGCGCCTGCGCTTTATCCGTCGCGCGCAGACCATGAATTTTTCCCTGGCGGAAATCGGTGACCTGCTGAACATGCGCGAAGACCCGCAACACGCACGCGATGAAGTACGCGAACTGACACGTGGCAAACTCGCCGCCGTGGAACAGCAACTGACAGAGCTGGATACCCTGCGCAGGGAACTGCAGCTACTGGTCAACCTGTGTACGGGTAGCGAGGAAGGTTGCCCGATCATCGACGGGATCGACAAAACCCGGTAACCGTTTCAGGCACTGTGTACGGTTACCTGCTGTGCCTCATCGTGCAGAAGGTCGCAGGCCTGCTCGACCTCATGGCGATGGCCGCCGACCAGCAACAGGTAGTGTTCTGCGTGAATTGCCTGTTCATACTCTTCGATACTGTGCCGCGGTATACCCAGACCATATAACGCCTTGCCCGGCACGGAAAGACCCGCCGCTGCCTCACTCTCTCCATGGATCATCAGGGACACGATCTGCCCTGCCGCAGCCAGTGCTCCGCTGCCCGGCACCCAGAAACAGGCCGCATCCGGCAACAGCTGCCATACCTGCGCCCAGGTGGCACTGGCTGGTCCCCAGAAACGCGCCTGGCGACCAGTCAGGCAGAATCCGATGGGTAACGCCTGCGCCTGGCTACCTTTCCCCAGCACCGACACCTGCTGCAGGTCGCTACCCGCGGCCTGCAAGCTGTGCAGCGCTTTCGCCAGGCAACTACCGCCCGGATAGATCGAAACACAACTGTTTTGTTCCATTCCCACCCCATGAAATCAGTCGGCATCCCTGCCTGACCGTTGATAACCGGACCACGTTTAACCATAGAAAAGAATCATGATAAGGGCTGTCATCTGGGTGACAGCCGTCCGCCTGCCCTGCCCGTACACCAGGCGTCCTTCTGTGCGGTTGCTCGATTTCCGCGGCAAATTCAGATACCTGGATCGAACCTGGCGAGTCGCACGAGAATGCCTGACCGGGCAGCCCGGCGCTGGACCTGCCGCAGAAAAGATCCTATAATATGGGACGTATTTCCCATATTTGTGGGGTATGGAACCTGGAGGCAAAGAGGACGCGCAGGCATTTTGATGAACGTCGTCGACAATACACCTGTAAGGCAAATGGTATGAATACGCCGAGAAAACCCGAAAAAAGACAAGCAGAACGAAGGCGTGATTTCAATTCGAAGCTGGCAACCCGGTCCGGGTCTGCCACGAATCCCGTTGTCTACCGGGATCGTCGCAGCATGCCGGACCGCAGGCTGAACAACATCCAGCTCGAATTCATCCCGCTGCAGCTGGTTTAGTGCGGGCTCATCACGCGCCAGCCGGCGCCATACAGCGCAGGTGTCCCCTTGCGTTCTGAATCCGTACCGCCTGTTTCCGCAGGATGCCCTGCCCGGGGAATAATCAGTAATGGTCCTCCCTGACCATAGCATCACCGATCCGGGCCATGGGGTCGGATGGTATACCGTTCCAGGTAAAACTTCTTTGCCAATAACTGCGTATCTCTTTCCAGTGGCTGGATTTCTGAGTAATACCCGTACCCGTACGATGACGGGATCAACAATCCTGATTTAAGTAACCACAGGCACATACTATCCCGTTACAGTTCAGTAGCCTTATCCTGCATCGGTTCAGAAGACCAACCCGGCGGTTAGTCAGATACCGGTGACGGTATGGCATTCTGCTTGTGCTGGTTGTCGGCAGGGTGTACTGCCATCGTCCCCTTGATCGTATCGGAAACCGGCAAGTCTATAAGCGTTTGGTGAATTAACCACTACAGAGGTATAGTATAAAAGTCAGCCAGCTAAATTACTGGCCATAAAAAAACAGAACGGATGTTCGGAGGATCACTGATGAACCTGCAAAGAACCACCCTTTCGACCTCGATCGCCATTGCCCTGGGCATGGTGAGCTATACCGCTAACGCCAGCCTGACCAACAGTGCAACGCTCGATTTCACCATGGGTACGCCGCAGGTCATTGGCTGCACCAATGGCACCATCCCGCCCTGCAACAACAACGCCTATGACATCACCGATATTGTCGGTTCGTATTTCAGCATGGATCTCCAGAATGACGGTATTGTTTCGCCGTCTGAAAAATTTTCCATCGGCAGTTTCAATGGTATCCATATCGGCACGGCTCAAGCGGCCAGCGGCAGTCACTCGGGACTCATTAATGGCTCGGAAAACCCGGGCATCGATAACCCCTGGCTGTTTTCCGGCAACGTCGGCATGCACCAGACCACCTCCCCGGTTACTGTCAATGGCGGCTCCGGTGACAACCTGACCCTGGACATGAGCGGCTGGAGTATTACCTGGAACGGGATTCCGGACATTTCGTTGGTACAACTGGGTGCCGCCACCATCGCTTGCAGCACCGGCAGCAGCTGTTCGGACGGCAGCGACTACACACTGGATGCCGCTTTCCACGTGGCTGGCGCCGGTTTTACAACGGTCCCCTATACCGTACATCTTGAAGGACAGGTCAGCAGCGTTCCGGTACCGGCAGCCGCATGGCTGTTTGGTTCGGGTCTGGCAGGACTCATGAGTATCGCGAGGCGCAGAAAAGCTGGCTAAGGATTGCCGTTGCGTGGGCAATGAATGGCTGGCTCCCTACTCAACGTTGGGATGAAATCCTGGTGCCCTGCGCCGGCCGGGGATCGACTTCACCCGCATACTCCTGCAGGGATTCCAGCTCCGCAACCTCCGTGTGAAACTTGTCCCGGTGCAGGATGCCCTGCCTGCGCCAGTGCTGCAGGTGCCGGTTGATCACCTGGCGCACCGATCCCACCATGCGTGCCAGTGCATCATCATGCAGATCATGGATCAGCCGCAGGTGAAATTTTTCATCCCCTGACTGTGGATGCTGCGGTGCGACATGGCGCAGGATCAGGCGCGCCAGGCGTGTCATGGTGTCGTGCAGGGCAAGGTCGGTAGCCAGGTCTTCCATCCTGCGCATCTGTTCCCCCAGGTAGGGCAGGAAGTTGCGATTGAATTCGGGGTGCCGGTCGATCCAGGCACGCGCGGCGTCAATCGGCACCGAGATCAGTGCAACATCATCCAGCGCAACGGGCACCACCTCGTGCGGCCGGGTATTCAGCAGGGTCACCGTGTCGATCCCGTCCCCCGGACCGAGGATATACAGGGTGATGCTCCTGCCGGTCTGCGGATTGATGCGCGCCACTTCCAGGCGCCCTTCAATCAGCAGGTAGAAACGCTGCTGGAAAATCTCCGGGTCCAGCTGTACACCCCGCCGCCAGGTGTCGCGCCGGAACAGCGCCAGCATGTCATCGAGCAGGGTATCGGACAGGCCGGCAAACAGCGGCGAACGCGACAGGACGTCTTTACAGTGCCGGTAGTAGACCGGGTCTCTTTTCATTACCGGCAACCCCTTCGACGGATCATGGGTGGAGCCGGCAGTATGACAAATTGCCCTGCATTTAGACACCCTGCCGGGCCTCGCCGGACGCGGTCAACGCTGGATGTGCCGGAACTCCTGCACCAGCGTTCCCAGTTCCCGCACCAGCATCTCCCGACCGGTGCGGGAGCGGTAGACGACTTCCACCAGCAGGCTGCCCGCGAAGGTCGCCCAGATGGCCCAGAAAGACAGGCGGCTGGTCTGCCACTGGTAGATCATCAGGGCAACGAATACACCCAGCGTGAGCAGCCAGCCGGTGACGATAATCCAGCGCCGGCCGCCGCACTGCGGCGTCATGCGGTAGTGCGCCGCCAGCACAAACAGGTAGATCACCATGACCACAGCACTGGTCACCGAGGCAATGCCACCCAGGTTCAGCAACAGGGTAAAAAACAGGCTGAGGGCGACCGTAATGTACAGGCCCTCCGGCGCCTGGAACCAGGCCTTGCGCTGAAACACCGGTGGCAGTTCACCATCGCGCGCCAGTGCATAGGCGATGTTCGCTCCACCATAGAGCGTCGCGTTCAGTGCCGATGCAATGGAAAACAGGGCGCCAACGGATACCAGGATATACCCCCACTGGCCAAGAAACGGTTTCGCCGCCTCGGCCAGCGCAAAATCCTCCGCCCTGATCAGGGCCGGCAACGGCAGGTTGCCCACTGCGACCACCGACACGAGGATATACACCACCGACACAACAAAAATACTCAGAAAGATAGCGCGTGGGACATTGCGCTGCGGGTCACGCATGTGTTCCGAGGCGTTAGTGACCAGCCCGAAGCCCATGTAGGCCAGGAAAAACACCGCGGTTCCGTCGAGTGCCTGCCGGGCGTGGTGCGCATCCAGTTGCGGCGTAATCCAGTCGAGGTGCACGCTGCGCAGTCCCAGCACCACGAACACGCCGAGTATGATCAGCTTGACCAGCACGATCACAAATTCCACCTTGCCGACGCGTTCCGAACCGGCCA